>DATIQI010000342.1:0-13027 GCA_035470985.1 Acidobacteriota bacterium | reverse complement strand
GAGGAACGAGAAAACGCAGAGCGTCAGGATCGCCATGACCCAGGTATCGGGAGTCTGGTTCACGCGCCGCCTCCCGGCCCGCCCGCGCGCCGCCCCGCCGTCAGGAGCGCGATGTTGCCCAGGACGACCAGCACGACGATGACCACGTGGACCATGCTCTGCGCGTCCATCCCGCGCCGCGCGTCGCCCACGAGCCCGAGCAGGCGCTCGTACTCGGCGGCGCCCTTCATGCCGCCGGCGAGGCCGGAGAGCTGCCCGGAGGAGAGGTAGGGGTAGTAATCGGTCGCCATGACCGCCGTGCAGGCGAGCACCAGTTTCTTGTGGTACCGCGTCGCGGCGATGCGGATGTAGTAGTCGGCGATGGCCGATCCCGAGACGTTCACGACCAGCGGGAAGTCGCGGTACGAATTCAGCCCCTTCATGAGCGGGATCTCGTCGATCCGCGTCCCGTAGAAGTCCTCCGGGAAGAGCGAGCGGATGCTCTCGCCGAGTCCGAGGATGACCGTCTGGCTCCCCGACTTGTAGCCGAGGAAGACGTAGTCCTCGTTCCGTTTCTTCCCCTCGGCCTCGCTCGCGATGGTCAGCGCCCGTTCGACGAGCCCGGGACCGGCCGGGTAGAGCGTGAGGATCACGGGCTTCAGGTTCTTCCGGAAGCAGTGCCGCAGGACCGCGATGGACATCGGCTGGAGCTCCGCCATGATGTCGGGCTCGAAGTCGAGCGAGAGGAGAATCGGCGATCCCTCCGGCAGCGTGGCGATCGCGTCGAAGAAGGCCTGGGTGCGCGGCGTCGGCGCGACCGGGAGGTTCACGGGGAAGAGGAGCGGGAGCGCGGTCGCGAGCCCCACGAGCACGAAGATCCAGCGCCGGTCGAGCTTCAGGAGGCGTTCCAGGAGTCCGCCGTTCGCCATCGCTAGGAGCGCCCCAGGTACGACCGGTCGATGCCGAGAATGATCTTCAGCGCGGTGGAGACGGCCCCCAGCCCGATGCCGATGGCCACGCCGCGCTTCGCGGCGAGGTTCGGAACGTCCAGGAGCCACTCGGTGAGCGCCGGGAATCCGGCCCAGACGAACTCGCCGATCGAGACGCGGCCGAACATCATGATCAGCGCCGTCGCGAGGAGCAGCGTCGCCTCCGTGTTGCGGGCGCGGAAGGCGCGGAACGCGGCCGACGCGATGAAGAAGGCCAGGAGCGCGAACATGGTCGAGGCGAGCGGCGCGTTCACGGCGTTGTAGATTCGGTTGACGATCGTTCCCTCCTCCACGCCCTGGATCACGCCCGCCCCGGTCACGACCACGAGCGCGACGACCGTCGTCAGGCTGTACTTCGCCTGGGCGCCGCCCGCCCGCATCTTGTTCCCGTGGAGGAGGAGGAGCGAGAGCGAGCCGAGGAGGAGCGCGAAGGCGTAGACCACGCTCGCCCACTCGAGGAGCCGCGTCTGGACCTGCTGCGCCGCGTGATGGGGGATGAAGAAGATGGCGACGAGCGCCGCGCCGACGAGGAAGGTGACGAGCAGGGGGCCGCGGCGCATGTTCGTTCGGGTCGTCCCCTAGGAGGTCCGGAGAAGCGCGTCGAGGCCGGCGGAGCCGAGCGCCGTGGCCACGGACGCCGCGAGGACCACGAGCGCCGCCAGGGCCTTCGCCCAGTCCTGCGCGACGATGGTGGCGAGCTGGACCGGCTCGCGGCCCAGGTAGGCGCTCGCGGCGTAGAGCTCCTCGCCGAGGAGCGTGTAGTCGCAGGCGCAGACGAAGAAGGGGAGCTGCGTCACCTGGTCGCATCCCGCGATCTGGATCGCGCCGGTGAGATTCCCCGTTTCGGCCAGGAAGAGCGACTCCGCGTACCAGGAGCCCATGTAGATGTTCGCCGCCGGACGCTCGCGGAGCATGAGACCGGACACGGCGGCGACGTAGGCGAATTGGGCCGCCGCGACGTACTGCACCGAGCCGGGGCGGTACGCGTCGGCGCGGCCCGCCTCCGCGTACGTGTCGCGGGTCGCGCCGTCGAGGATGATGGCGACCACCGGGTCGTAGCAGGGGATGTAGAGCGCGCACCCCATGTCGGCCACGCGCCGCGAGACGCGGCTCGAGATCGTGATGGCGGCGAGCGTGCCGACCTCGCTCATGTCGCCGAGGCCGGGCATGTAGAGGACGGGGCGTCCCATCTCCGTCGCCCGCCCGATCGCTTCGTCCAGCGCCTGCAGCGCGGGAAGGGGACGGATGTAGAGCTCACCGCCGGCGCGGCGGGCGCGCGCCAAGTTCACGAGGAGGAAGAGAAGGAAGAGGAGGATCCCGACGAGGAGATTGAGCCGGTCGGGGTTGAACCAGCGGACGTCGAGCGCTTCGCCCATCCGGCGACGCTAGCACGCGCCCGAAAGGCGGGTCAACGCTTCGGGGCCCCGCCGGCGTTCGCGGCCGGCGCGTCGAGCTCCTGGAAGAACTCCGAGAGCCGCCTCGCGGCCGCGGGGTCCATGCGCTGGAGCATGAGGCGCTCCTGCGCCGCCCGCTCCTTGTCCCCCAAGCGGAGGTAGGCGAGGGCCAGGTTCATTCGGGCCTGGATCGAGGAGGGCGCGAGCTCGACCGCCTTCAGGTAGGCGTCGCGCGCCTCGGCGATCCTCCCGGCGCCGCCATAGAGGGCTCCCAGGTTGTTCCACGCCTCCACCAGCGTCGAATCGATGGAGAGCGCCCGGCGGTAGGCCGCCTCGGCGCCGGCCGCGTCCTGGGTCCCCGCCAGGGAGACGCCGTAGTTGTACCAGACGGCCGCGTGCGTCGAGTCGATGGCGACGGCGCGGCGCGACGCCTCGACCGCCTCGGCGGCCTTTCCCTGCTGGGCCAGCGCGTCGCCCAGGCTGGCCCACGCCCCGGCGTCGTTGGGGCGGGCGGCGACGGCGCGGCGCGCGTCCTCCTCCGCCTCGGGCCAGCGCCCGAGCGACCCGAGGATCAGGGCCCGGCGCGAGCGCGCTTCGGCCAGCGTCGAGTCGCGGACGAGCGCCTGGTCGAGCGCCGCGAGCGCCGATCGCGCGTCGCCCCGCGCGGCGTGATGGTCCGCGAGGCGGAGGCAGGGGCGCGGATCGGACCGATCGGCGACGGTGGCGGCCTCGAGAAGCGGGATATTGTCGCGCCAGACCGGGAGCCTCTGCTGGACGGCGAACCCGGCCCCCACGGCGACGGCGAGGCCGGCCAGCGTCACGGCCGAGGCGGGGAAGCGCCCGCGGGCCGCGATCGCGGCGGCGAGGCCCGCGACGAGGATCCCGAAGCCGGCGGAGGCGAGATAGAGATCCCGGTCGGACGCGAACGCGGCGCTGAAACCGGAGAAGGGGAGCGAGACGACGAGGCCGAGGGCGAGGACGAGCGCGCCGGCGCGCACCGCCGCGTCGCGCCGGCGCCACCAGACGATCGCGGCGACGGCGAGGAGCGCGCCCGCCGCGAGGAGGAGGCTCGACGGATCGGCGGCCTCGGATTCGCCCAGGGCGCGCATCGCGTTCGCCGGGAAGGGCCACGCGAGGAGCCGGAGGTTCGTCGCCGCCGCGATCAGGAGCGCGCCCGCGCGGCCCGCCTCGGGGAGGCCGCGCTCGGCCGGGGAGGGCGCGATCCCGGCGGGCCCGGCGAAGCGGAGGAGCATCGCCACGAAGAAGATCGCGAGGAACCCGGCGTAGTGGACGCGGCGCCGCGTCGCGGGCACCCGCTCCGGACCCCAGCGATCGAGGCCCATCAGGAGGAACGGCGTGACGAGCGCCGCCTCGTGCGTGAAGGCGGCGAGCGCGTAGAGAACGTACGCCGCGTAGATCGTCTTGGAGCGGCACCCCTCCGGGCTGCAAAGGGTCCGGGTGCGCGCCGCGAGGAGCGCGCCGAGCGAGAAGACCGCCGCGACCATGGCGGGCCGGCCGCTCACGTACGCGACCGACTCCACGTGGACCGGATGGGCTCCGAAGAGGAGCGCGAAGAGAAACGCGATGCCCGGCCCGAGTCCGACGTGGGTCGCGAAGAGGAAGAAGAGCCAGGTGCCGGCCGCGTGGAAGGCGAGATTCGTGAAGTGGAAGAGGGCCGGGTTCCCCGCGCCGAGCCACCACTCGCCGCGCTGCAGCCACTCGAGCACGGGCCGGGGCCAGGAGGACGCCGCGCCGCCCGCGCCGCGCGCGGCCGCCAGGACCGCGTCGTCCCAGACCCACCCGTACTGGAGCGCCGGCAGGTAGAGGAGGCCCGCGAGGAACGCCGCCGCGATCGCCAGGACGTTGGCGTCCGGGCGGGGGACCGAGACGAAGAGGAGTTGGAGACGCGGGGCCCCGGCTTCCCGCGCGGCTCCCTTCGGGGCTTCCTTCCGGTTCGGCACGGCGGTAGAGTGCCGGTCGTCGAGTCTCGATGCAAGAGGGTCGTGCGGGCGGGGCCGCGGCGCCGCCCGGCGCGATCGCTCCCCCAGGGAAGGGAGGCCTCGCATGGCGGACGTCATGGACGAACGGATCCGGGCGATCCAGATCACGGCCGGAACCGGATTCACCGCGGGCGCGATCCTCGTCGCCCTCTCGCTCTTCCTCTATCCCTCGCTCCCCCCGGCGAACGAGACGAGCCGCGTGGTCGAGGCGCTCTCCCGGCAAGCCGCCGGCGGGTGGATGATGCTCCACGCCGTCCTCGTCCTCGGCTTCGTCCTCGTCGCCGTCGGGTTCACCGCGTACGGCTTCCTGCTCCACCTGAAGGGATCGTCGGGCGCGGCGGCCGTGACCACCGCCTGCGCGCTGGTCGGCGCCACGCTCTGGGCCGCGTTCCTCTCGGCCGAGTTCTTCGTCCACCCCTTCCTGATGAACCTCATCTCCATCGAGCCGGGGCTCGGCACGATGCTCTTCAGCATCTACTGGTTCTGGAAGCTGGGAGCCATCGCGGTCGCCGCGTCCCTGATCTTCACCGCCGTGGCGGCGGCGAGCCTGGGCGGCATGGCGCGCGGTCTCCAGCCGGTCTGGCTCGGCGGCGGCGGCGCGCTCTTCGCCGTGATCGGGCTCGTGGTCTACGCGCTCGACTTCCTCTCCGCGACGGCGACGGGCAGCCCCATCAATCCGATGCGCCACGCCGCCGTCCGCTACGGGGTGGGGCTCCCGCTCCAGCTCTGGCTGCTCGGGCTCGGCGCGACGCTCCTCCTCGAGTGGTGGAGCAAGGCTCCGTCGGGGATGACGAGCGGAAGCGCGCGGCGCGACACGGTGACGACGACCGGCCGCGCGCCGAAGGCGGCGCTCGATCAGAAGGCGGGTCCGGCGCGGCAGCAGCCTTCGGCGCCCGCGATGCCCGCGGCGGAAGAGCCGAAGCCCCTCCCGCCGCCGATTCCCTAGGGCGTTCCGGCCGCCGTCATGCTTCGCACGATCGGCCGGAGCCCCGCGAAGAACGACTCGACGGCGATGACCATCACGATGAGGCCCATGAGGCGCGTCAGCACCTTGTTCCCGCTCGAGCCGATGCGGGAGAGGATCCGCTGGCCGTTCACGAGAATGAGATAGGTCAGCACGATCACCACGAACATCGCGACGAAGAGCTCCACCCGGTGGATCAGGGTGGAGCTTTCGTTCATCAGGAGGATGACGCTGGTGATCGTTCCCGGGCCGGAGAGCATCGGCGTCCCGAGCGGCGTGATGGCGATGTCCTCGGCGTACTCGGCCAGCGACTCGTCGTCGTGCTTCGTGCGCGTCGGCCGCGCCTGGAGCATCTCGAAGCCGATGAGGAAGAAGAGGACGCCGCCGACGATCCGCATGCTGTCGGTGGAGATGTTGAAGAACTGGAAGATGAAGCGCCCGCCGACGGCGAAGAGGACCATCACCAGGAGCGCGGTGGTCGACGCCTTCAGGGCGACGCGGCGCGCCTGGGGCGCGGGGAGCTTCGAGGTCATCGAGAGATAGACCGGCACGACGGGGAGCGGGTTCACCATCGTGAAGAGCGTCACGAAGCAGAGGATGGCGAACTGGGGATTCGTTTCGAGCATGGGGGGAGACTAATCTAGGCGGATCGAAAACGGAACGATCGCCCTCCGGGACGGCGACCCGGTCCACCCCGAAACGATCCGGCCCCGGAGCCGAAGCTCCGGGGCCGGTCGTGATCCGAGGGCGCGGGCCGCATCGGCCCGTTCGCCGGTCAGGGCTCGGGACGCGCGGTCAGGAGCACCCGCTCGTCGTGCCGCAATTCAGGCAGGCGTAGCACGCGCCGCGGCGCACCATGATGGAGCCGCAGTCGGAGCAGGGAGGCGCGTCGGTCTCGGAGAGGAACGCGCGGTCCTCCGCGGTCTCCGGCTTCACGCCGCCGTTTCCGCCCGCGTTCGCCCCGCCGTTGATCAGCGAAAGCTGCGTGTCGGCCACCGGCTTCACGCCGCCCGCCTCGAAGAGATCGTCCTTCGCGGCCTCGTGCGTCGCCGAGGCCGGGTGGTGGCCCAGGAACTTGATGCCGAGCCACCGGAAGATGTAGTCCACGATCGACTTCGCGATCGGGACGTCGGGGTTCTTCGTGAAGCCGTGCGGCTCGAACCGGACGTGCGCGAACTTGCTCACGTAGAGCTCGAGCGGGACCCCGTGCTGCAGGCCCAGCGAGACGGCCGTGGCGAACGAGTCCATCACGCCCGAGAGCGTCGAGCCCGCCTTCGCCATGACGATGAAGATCTCGCCCGGGGCGCCGTCCTCGTACATCCCGACGGTGAGGTAGCCGTCGTGGCCGGCGACCGAGAACTTGTGCGTGATCGACTTCCGCTCGTCCGGCAGGCGGCGGCGCTTCGGCTTCATGGCCGCCTCCACCACCTGGAGCGCCGGCTTCCCCTGCGCGCCCTTGTCCACCTTGCTGGTCGAGAGCGGCTGGCTCCGCTTGGAGCCGTCGCGATAGACCGCGATCGCCTTCAGGCCGCCCTTCCACGCCTCGTTGTACGCGTCCGCGATGTCCTGCGCGGTCGCCTCCTCGGGCATGTTCACCGTCTTCGAGATCGCCCCGGAGACGAACGGCTGCACCGCCTCCATCATCCGGATGTGGCCCATGTAGTGAATGGTGCGCGAGCCGTGGCGCGGCTTGAACGCGCAGTCGAACACGGGGAGGTGCTCGTCCTTGAGCCCCGGTGCTCCCTCGATCGTTTCGTGCTCGTCGATGAAGCGCACGATCCGACTCACCGCGTCCTCCCCGTAGCCGAGACGCCGAAGCGCCTGCGGCACGGTGTTGTTCACGATCTTCAGCAGGTTGCCGCCCGCCAGCTTCTTGTACTTCACCAGCGCGATGTCCGGCTCGATGCCCGTCGTGTCGCAGTCCATCATGAAGGCGATCGTGCCCGTCGGGGCGATCACCGTCACCTGCGCGTTGCGGTAGCCGTGCTCCACGCCGAGGCGCTCGCATTCGGCCCACGTGGCGCGCGCGGCCGCCATCATGTCGGCCGGCACGAAGCGCGCGTCGATCCCCTCGAGCGCGGCGCGGTGCTTGCGGATGACCCGGAGCATCGGCTCCCGGTTCGCCTCGTAGCCGGTGAAGGGACCCTTCGCGGCCGCGACCCGCGCGCTGGTCGCGTAGGCGTGCCCGTGCATGAGCGCCGTCAGGGCGCCCGCGACGGCGCGGCCCGCCGGGCTGTCGTACGGGACGCCCCACGACATGAGGAGCGCGCCGAGATTCGCGTAGCCGAGGCCGAGCGGCCGGAAGGCGTGCGAATTCCGTTCGATGGCCGGCGTCGGATAGGAGGCGTTGTCGACGATGATCTCCTGCGCCGTGATGAGCGTGCCGCAGGCGTGCTTGTACGCGGCCGTGTCGAACGCGCCGCCCTCGTCCACGAACTTCATGAGGTTCACGGAGGCGAGGTTGCACGCGGAGTCGTCGAGGAACATGTACTCCGAGCAGGGATTCGAGGCGTTGATCCGCGCCGTGTTCGGGCAGGTGTGCCAGTCGTTCACCGTGGTGTCGAACTGGAGGCCCGGGTCGCCGCACTGGTGCGCCGCGTCGCAGATCATGTTCATCAGGTCGCGCGCCTTGTACGAGTCCATCGGACGGCCGTCGGTCACGGCCTTCGTGGACCAGGGACCGTCCTCGGCGACGGCCTGCATGAATTCGTCGGTCACGCGCACCGAGTTGTTCGAGTTCTGGAAGAAGATCGAGGAGTAGGCGGGACCGTTCAGCGACGGGTCGTAGCCCGAGTCGATGAGCGTCCAGGCCTTCTTCTCCTCCTCGGCCTTGCACTGGATGTACTCGACGATGTCCGGGTGGTCGGCGTTCAGGATCACCATCTTCGCCGCGCGGCGCGTGCGGCCGCCCGACTTGATGACGCCGGCGAACGCGTCGAAGCCCTTCATGAAGGAGACCGGACCGGACGCGGTGCCGCCGCCGCCGATGTGCTCGCGCGACGAGCGGAGCGGCGAGAAGTTCGTGCCGGTGCCCGAGCCCCACTTGAAGAGGAGCCCCTCGGTCTTCGCGAGGGTCAGGATGCCTTCCATCGTATCCGAGACGGAATTGATGAAGCAGGCCGAGCACTGCGGCTTCGCTTCGACGCCGCAGTTGAACCAGACGGGGCTGTTGAACGAGGCCTTCTGATGGAGGAGCAGGTAGGTCAGCTCGTCCTCGAACGCCTGCGCGTCCATCTCGGACGCGAAGTACGACTGCGTCCGTCCCCAGCCGGCGATGGTCTTCACGACGCGCCCGATCAGCTGCTTCACCGAGCGCTCGCGCTCCGGCGTGCCGATCTGCCCGCGGAAGTACTTCGAGGTCACGACGTTCGTCGCCATCTGCGACCAGAATTTCGGGAACTCGACGTCCTTCTGCTCGAACACGACGGTTCCGTGCTCGTTCGTGATCGCGGCGCTGCGCCGATCCCACTCGACCTCGTCGAACGGGTTCACGCCGGGCCGCGTGTAGAGCCGGGGAAACCGCAGGCCGCTCTTCATCTCGACCCCGATTTCCGTTTCGTGCTTCGCCTTCGTACCCATCGCTCCTTCCAGAACCGCCATTCCTTCCTGCACCGACGTCCCTTCGCTTCCCAGATCCCTCGCCATTCTGCAGCCCCTCTAGCAGTCATCCCGCACCCGGGTGCCGTCATCCCTCGCGGCCCCCCTACGACCGCCCGCCGAACGGCGACGGGCGCATTTTCGAACCGGGGTCGCACGATAGACGAGGGGGTGCGAAGGGCGTCAAGGGAAAACACAACATCTTGGGGTACTCCATCATTTTACCCCAACCTATTGAGGCCAAAAAGGGCATATCGCCGCGCCGGAACCGGCCCCGGGACCCGGTCGGGGGCGTCCCGAATACCCTTTTGACGAGGGGAGGCCCGGATCGGCGCATCCCGATCCCGCTACCGGGGACGCCTCCCCCAGGGTACCGTGGGGGGCGGAGCAGGCGAACGACGATCTCGATCCAAGGGGGAGCCATGCCCGGCGATTACCACTACCTCGACGACAGCGATGCCTACGTGACCGTCTACTGGGGGACGATCTCGATCCTGGACATCCTCGAGACGATCTCGCACCGGGCGCTCGATCCCGATCTGAAAGAGGCGAAGGTGCACGTCGTCGACCTCTCGCGCGCCGCGTGGGTGGAGACGCCGCCGGCCATCGTCCATCACGAGGTGGAGCGCCTCCGCCCCGCGTTCGGGCCGCCGCGCGTCCGGACGGTCTTCGTGACGCCGGGGGACTTCTTCTACGGCTTCGCGCGCTTCTACGCGATCATGCAGGTCGTGTACGGCGCGGCCAAGGTGGACGTCGGCCGGTCCTGGGCGGAGGCCGCCGGGTTCGCCGGCGTCGATCTCGCCTCGGCCGAAGCATGGGCGGCCGCTCGGGTGGCGCAGAGCGTCTGACCCCGGCCGCCGCGCGCCGGCGGGCCGCTTCCTTGAATCGCCGCGGAGCGACTGGCATACTCCCGCTCTCCACGCCGGGCGCGCCGTGGGACGCCCGGCCGCAGCGCCGCGTTCCGCGAATCCCGGAGGAACCGATGCCCGACGACAAGCGCGCCACGCGCGGGAAGGCGAAGGCGGCGTCCCGCCCGGCCGCGTCGCCCGCCGCCGCGCCGAAGACGTCCGCCGCAGGCCCCAAGGCCGCGATCTCCGCGCTCCTCGACGAGGACCGCCTCTATCCGCCCGCCGCCGATTTCACGAAGAACGCCGTGGTGCCCGACGACGCGCTCTACCGCGAGGCCGACGCGGACCTCGAGGCGTTCTGGGCGGCGCGCGCCTCCGAGCTCGACTGGTTCGTGAAGTGGCACAAGGTGCTCGACTGGAACGTGCCCGACGCGAAGTGGTTCGTCGGCGGGAAGCTGAACGTCGCGTACAACTGCGTCGACCGCCACCTCCGCGGCGCGCGCCGGAACAAGGCGGCCCTCGTCTGGGTCGGGGAGCCGGGCGACCGCCGGACGCTCACGTACTGGGACCTCTACCGCGAGGTGAACCGCTTCGCGAACGGCCTGAAGAAGCTCGGCGTGCGCAAGGGGGACCGCGTCGCGGTCTACATGCCGATGGTCCCGGAGCTCGCGATCGCGATGCTCGCCTGCGCGCGGATCGGCGCGGTCCACAGCGTGGTCTTCGGCGGCTTCTCCTCGGAGGCGCTCCGCGACCGCATCACGGACGCCCAGGCGAAGGTCCTGGTCACGGCCGACGGCGGCTATCGCCGCGGCACCATCCTCCCCCTGAAGCACGACGCCGACCAGGCCGTGAAGGACTGCCCCTCGATCGAGCACGTCGTGGTCTTCAAGCGCGGCGAGTTCCAGGTCCACATGAAGGAGGGGCGCGACCACTGGTGGCACCGCCTCACGGACGGCATGTCCGACGACTGCTGGCCCGAGCCGATGGACAGCGAGGATCTCCTCTTCACGCTCTACACCTCCGGGACGACCGGAAAGCCGAAGGGGATCGTCCACACGACGGGCGGCTACCTGACCGGCACCCACGCCACCACGAAGTGGGTCTTCGACCTGAAGGAAGAGGACGTCTACTTCTGCACGGCCGACTGCGGGTGGGTCACGGGGCACTCCTACATCGTGTACGGGCCGCTCTCGAACGGCGCGACGACCGTGATGTACGAGGGCGCGCCCGACTGGCCCGACAAGGATCGCTTCTGGCAGATCGTCGAGGAGCTGGGCGTGACGATCTTCTACACCGCCCCGACCGCCATTCGCGCGTTCATGAAGTGGGGCCCCGAATGGCCGGCGAAGCGCCGCCTCACGTCCCTCCGGCTCCTCGGCTCGGTCGGCGAACCGATCAATCCCGAGGCGTGGGTCTGGTACCACAAGCACATCGGAGGCGAGCTCTGTCCGATCGTGGACACCTGGTGGCAGACCGAGACCGGCATGATCCTGATCGCGCCCCTCCCGGGCGTCACCGTGACGCGCCCCGGCTCCGCCACGCGACCCCTGCCCGGGGTCGTCGCCGACATCGTGAACGAGAAGGGCGAGTCGGTGAAGGAAGGGGGCGGCTACCTCATCCTCCGCAAGCCGTGGCCGGCGATGCTGCGCGGCATCTACGGCGATCCGGAGCGCTTCCGCCAGAACTACTGGTCGCGCTTTCCGGGGGTCTACTTCACGGGCGACGGGGCGAAGCGGGACAAGGACGGATACTTCTGGCTCCTCGGCCGCGTGGACGACGTGATGAACGTCGCGGGGCACCGCCTCTCGACCATGGAGATCGAGAGCGCGCTGGTCGATCACCCCTCGGTCGCGGAGGCGGCCGTCGTGGGGCGCGCGCACGAGCTGAAGGGGACCGCCATTGTCGCGTTCGTCACGATCCGCGAGGGGAAGGAGCACGGGGCCGCGGCCATCGACGATCTCAAGGACCACGTCGTCACGAAGATCGGGAAGATCGCGCGGCCCGACGACATCATCCTCACGGCGGATCTTCCGAAGACCCGCTCGGGGAAGATCATGCGGCGGCTCCTCCGCGACATCGCCGACGGGAAGACGGTGGGCGACACGACGACGCTGGCGGACCCCGGCGTCATCGCGCGGCTGAAGACGATGTACGAGGACCAGGAAGGCTGAGGCACGAAACGCCGTTCCCTCCACGGAAGGAGCGATCATGCTGCGCAAGGTCCTGCTGCCGACTCTGATCGTGACCGCCGCTTGGGCCGTGCTCGACTTCGTCCTGCACGGTCTTCTGCTGAGCCGCGAGTACGAGGCGACGTCCGCGCTCTGGCGCCCGATGGGCGAGATGAAGATGGGCGTCATGTACTTCGCGGTCTTCATCTCGGCCCTCGCGTTCACGGCCATCTGGCACAGGTTCGTCCGGCCGAAGACCGTTCCGACGGGCGTCCTCTTCGGCGTCTGGTTCGGGCTGGGCCACGGCATCTCGATGGGCTATGGCTCCTACGCCGTGATGCCGCTCACCTACACGATCGCGCTGACCTGGTTCCTCGGGTCGATCGTGGAGGGCGCCGTGGCGGGGATGATCGTGGGGGCGCTGGTCCGGGAGTGAGCGACCGCGCGTCCGCGCGGCGGCCGGCCTAAAGGAGCGCGATCGCGACCGCCGCGCGGGCCGTCCAGCCGGCGGTCCGGATCCAGTTCGTCCGCTCGAGCGACCGGGCCGTCGTCTCGTCGTAGCCGGCCGCGAGCCGCGCGTGGAGCGGGACCTGGATCGCCCACGTGGAGGTCCAGACGAGCGCGAGGAGCGCGATCCCCGCCCATAGGAGCAGGCCCTCTTCCGTGAATCCCCGGGGATCGGCGACCACCAGGGCCGCCGCGGCGCCCGCCTCCGCCAGCATCAGGGGTCCCACCACCCAACCCGTCCGACTCGTGTGCCGCGCGTGGAACGAGGGGAACGCCTCGCGTCCGATCGAGCGGAAGAGCGGGTAGTGGACGATCTGGACGAACCAGATGATCCCCGCCATCGCGAGCGTCGCCGCGGCGTGGGCCGCCGCCAGGGAGGTCACGGGCGGAGCCGCTCGGCGAAGCCGGAGAGATCGTCGAAGCGGACGACGCCCGGGAGTCCGCTCGGAGCGCCCGCTCCGCTAAACAGAGAGAGCAAATACGCAGTGATAATCATGATGGCTTACCCTCCTTATCGGAAGTCTGAATGGATGGACCGCCACAGGTAACCGAGATCAAGGTCAGGTTGAGATCGCGGATGC
>DATIQI010000341.1:0-5923 GCA_035470985.1 Acidobacteriota bacterium | reverse complement strand
AACTACCCCCTGGTCGTGCTGGTGAATCAGTGGACCGCGAGCGCGAGCGAGATCGTCTCCGGCGCCGTGCAGGATCTCGACCTCGGCCTGGTGGCGGGGAAGACGACGTTCGGGAAGGGGCTCGTCCAGACCGTGATTCCGCTCACGAGGAGCGTGCGGGGACCGAAGTTGAAGCTGACGACGGCCAAGTACTACACGCCGAGCGGACGCTGCATCCAGAAGGACGAGCAGCTGAAGGACGGCGCCCTGGCCTCGGACGACGAGGAGGCGGAGGAGGAGCGCCCGGCGCTCCCCGATTCGATGAAGGTCGACAAGCCGCTCCCCGAGTTCAAGACCGAGATGGGCCGCACCGTCTACGGCGGCGGCGGCATCACGCCCGATATCGAGCTGGACGACGTGAAGATTCCGCAGATCGTCCAGGACCTCGAGCAGAACCAGGTCTTCTTCAAGTTCGCGGTGAAGTGGGCCGCGAAGCACAAGGAAGCGCCCAAGGACTACGCCCTGACGTCCGACATCCGGAACGAGTTCCGCGAGCATCTGAAGACGGAGAAGGGGTCCTACAGCGCCGACTCGGTGGCGCTGGCGCAGAGCTTCGTGGACACCGGGATCCGCCGCGAGCTGGCCCGCCGCTACGAGGGCGACGAGGCGGCCTACCGGATCGCGATCGCCGACGACGAGCAGGTGCGCGCGGTGGCGGCCCTCTTCGATCAGGCCCCGACGCTTCCGAAGCTCCTGGCGCTCGCCTCCGAGCGGAACAAGGCGAAGACGGTGGCCGCGCAGCGGAAGCGGGAGGCGGCGGTCCGCTAGGGCTGTCCGCGCGATGCAGGCCGGTCCGCTCCGCCTCGACGGGAGGGTGCTTCTGTCGCCGCTCTGCGGCGTGACGGATTCACCCTTCCGCTCGCTGGCGCGCCGCCACGGCGCCTCCATGGTCTTCTGCGAGATGACCTCGTCGGACGGCCTGGTGCGGAAGAACCCCAAGACCTTCGAGCTTCTGGAGTACCGGCCCGAGGAGCGGCCGGTCGGCGCGCAGCTCTGCGGCTCCGAGGCCGACGTGATGGCCGACGCCGCCCGGATGTGCGCGGACCTCGGCTTCGACTCCATCGATCTCAACTACGGCTGCCCCGTCCGCAAGGTGATCGCCCGCGAGGCGGGCGCCGCCATGCTGAACGATCTCGACCGGCTCGAGCGCGTGACGAAGGCGGTGGTGAACGCCGTGCCGCTCCCCGTGACGGCGAAGATCCGGATCGGGTGGGACAAGAACTCGATCAACGCCCACGACGTCGCCCGCGTGCTGGAAGGGACCGGCGTGAAGTGGATCACGGTGCACGCCCGGACCCGGACCGAGAAGTTCACCGGGCAGGCGCACTGGGAAGTGATCGCGCGCGTGAAGGAGGCGACGTCGCTCCCGGTGATCGGAAACGGCGACGTGAAGACGCCCGAGGACGCGAAGCGAATGGTGGACGAGACCGGCTGCGACGGCGTGATGGTCGGACGCGGCTCGTTCGGGAATCCGTGGCTCTTCGCGCGCGCGAACCGCATCCTGGCGGGATTGGATCCCGGCCCCGAGCCGACGGCGCGGGAGCGGATCGAGACCGCCGTGACGCACCTGCACGATCTGGCCCGGAAGAAGGGCGACTACGCGGCCACCCTGATGCGCAAGCACGTCGCCTGGTACGTCCGCGGCATGTACGACAACTCGACCCTCTGCCGAGACGTGAACCACGCGAAGACGATCGCGGAGGTCGAGGAACTGCTCTGGCGGTACCTCGAGAAGATCGAGCGGTCGCCGGAGCCGCACCCGTCCCTTCGCGGCGACGCGCTCGGGACGGACGAAGACGGCACCATGGCGACCGCGCTCGACGGCGCGAACTGACCGGCCCGAAACGACCGGCGCCGCCTCCCGAATCCGAGAAGGAGCCCCGACGATGGACCGCGCGCGACTCCGCCGTCTCCTGGACGACGTACGCCGCGGCCGCGTCACCCCGTCTGAGGCCGCCGAGACGCTCAGCACGCTCCCCTTCGAGTCGATCGGCCCCGCGACCGTGGACCACCATCGCGGCTTGCGCCAGCACCTCCCCGAAGTCATCCTCTCCGAAGGGAAGACCCCCGACCAGTGCGTCGCCATCGCGCAGGCGATCGTCGCGCGAAGCGGCCGCTGCCTGGCGACCCGGGCGCGCGAGCCGCACGCCCGGGCGCTCCTTCTGGCGTTCGGCGACGCGGCGACCTGGAACGAGACGGCCCGCGCGGTCGTGATCCGGGAGCGCGTGGCGGGCCGGCGCGGCGCGCGAGGCGCGACGGCGGCCGGAGCGGGGCGGGCCGTGCGCGGCGGCGCCTCGGTCCTCGTGGTGAGCGCCGGGACGTCGGACGCCCCCGTCGCCGAGGAGGCGGTCGTGACGCTCGAGTTCATGGGCGTCCCGGTCACGCGCGTGAACGACGCGGGCGTGGCCGGGATCCACCGCTTGCTGGGACATCTCCCCGCGCTCCGGGAAGCCGCGGCGGTCGTGGTCGTCGCGGGGATGGAGGGCGCGCTGGCGAGCGTCGTGGGAGGCCTGACCGACCGCCCCGTGATCGCGGTGCCGACGAGCGTCGGCTACGGCGCCTCGTTCGGGGGCCTGGCCGCGCTCCTCGGGATGCTGAACGCCTGCGCGGCGGGCGTGACGGTGGTGAACATCGACAACGGATTCGGTGCCGGCTACGCGGCCGGCGTCATCGCGGGGCAGTCGCGGGTCGCGCGGCGGGGCGCGGGCCGCGGCGCCCGGAGCCCCCGGAGCCCCCGGAGATCGTCATGAACATCGTCTACTTCGACTGCGTGGCCGGCGCCGCCGGCGACATGATCCTCGGCTCCCTAGTGGCCCTCGGCGCGCCCGTCGCGGAGCTCGACCGGCGGCTCCGTTCGTTGCCGCTCGACGGCTTCGAGCTGGCGGAGACGCGCGTGGAGCGCCACGGTTTCGAGGCGCTCCAGCTCCGCGTCACGGCGCACGACACGAAGAAACACCGCCACTATCCTGACATCGTCCGGATGCTGGAGGGGGGCCGTCTCCCCGAGCGCGTCTTCCGACGCGCGTCGGCCACGTTCGAGTTGCTGGGCCGCGCCGAGGCGGCCGCGCACGGGGTGCCGATCGAGAAGGTCCACTTCCACGAAGTCGGCGCCATCGACGCGATCGTGGACATCGTGGGGACCGCGTGGGCGCTGGAGATCCTCGACGTGGAACGCTGCCATGCGTCCGCCATTCCGCAAGGGCGCGGCTTCGTGAAGGCCGCGCACGGGGTCCTGCCCGTGCCGGCTCCCGCCACGATGCGGATTCTCGAAGGCGTGCCGGTGCGGATGACCGAGATCGAAGCCGAACTGACGACCCCGACGGGAGCGGCGCTCTTGAAATCGCTGTGCGAGACGATCGGAGAACCGGTCGGAATCCGCCCGCGGCGGCTCGGCGTGGCGACGGGCACGATGGACTTGAAGGAACGGCCGAACGTGATCCGGGCGATCCTCGGCGATCCCCTGGTGTCGGAGGGCGCGGGCTCCGTGGACGTGCTCGAGACCACGATCGACGACATGAACCCGCAGCTCTACGGGCACCTCACCGAATCGCTCTTCGAGAGCGGCGCGGCGGAGGTCTTCCTCACGCCCGTCCAAATGAAGAAGGGGCGCCCCGGCGTGCTGGTGACCGCGCTCTGCGATCCGCGAAGGACGGAGGACGTGCTGGGCCGGCTCTTCTCGGAGTCGACCACGCTCGGCGTGCGCCTGCGGCGCGAGGGCCGGGCCGAGCTTCGCCGGACGATCGAAGAGATCGAGACGCCGTACGGCCGGCTTCGCGTGAAGACGGCGGTCCTGCCGGGCGGCGAAGAGCGGCGCGTCCCGGAATACGACGATCTCCGGCGGATCGCGCGCGATCGCGGGCGTCCCCTGATCGAGATCATGGACGAGATTCGCGCCTTCCTCCGCGAAGGGGAGCGCGCGACGCCGTGATCCCCGCGCCGCGCGGCGCGACCGCCGGCCCGCGGGCCCGCGCCGCCTCATGATCCGACTCGACGCCGTCGAAGCCGCGCCGCGCGGCGGATCGCGCGCCATCCTCGGTCCGATCACGCTCTCCATCGAGCTCGGCGAGCGCCACCTCATCGTCGGAGCGAACGGGGCGGGGAAGACGACCCTCCTGCGCGTCCTGGCGGGCCTGGCGCCCGCGTCGGCGGGGAACATCCGCTGGGACGGCGTCCCCGGCGTTCCCGGGGGCGTCGGGGTCGCGGACGCCGCGCCGGAACCAGGTTTCGCTGGACCGCTCGAAGCGCCCTCTCTCTGGCCCCACGTGGCGGCGCTCTTCGAAACGCCCGATCCCCAGTTCCTCGCCGAGACCGTCGCGTCCGACATTGCGTTCGGACTCGAAGGGTCCGGGCTCGACGCGGCCGCGATCCGAGCGCGCGTGGAGGAGTCGATCGAAGCGTACGGCCTCCGCGCGTTCGCCGCCCGCGACCCGCGCACGCTGAGCGCCGGGGAGACGGCGCGCGCTCTCTTGGCGGCCGCGCTCGCGGCGCGGCCCCGCTGTCTTCTCCTCGACCAGACGATGGCGCACCTCGATCCCGGGTCGAGGCGCGCGCTCGAAGCGCGCCTCGCGCGCGAGGCGGACGCGGCGACCTTCGCGCTCGTTCGGACGCATCAGGAGGCCGAGCCGCCCTTCGCGGGCGAGCACCTCCACGTCCTCGACCAGGGACTTCTCACCCACGCGGGAACGCTGACGCCGGAGGTGGTTCGCGGCGCGCGGCATCTCCCCCTTCCGCCGGCCCTCCGGGCCTCGGCCGCGCTGGCCGCGCATGACCTATGGGACGCGGCGCTCGTCGTGGACGCGGAGGCGCTGGCACTGGGACTGCGCGAGGGGGTGTTGGGTGTTGGCGTTGGTGCGGGGGTTGGGGTTGGGGCTGGTGCCGGTGCTGGCGCTGGGGGACCGCGCGGGTCGCGGTTCTCGCGCGAACCCAGGAGCGCGCGTCCGGGACCTTCACGCCCGGGGAGTCACCACGAAGCGGCGTTCGCCTTCCAGTCCCTCCACTGGGGACCGGGCCGCTCCGCGCCGATCTTCGAAGGTCTCGATCTCGAAGGGGGCCGGGGGGAGATCGTCGCGCTGGTCGGCCGGAGTGGATCGGGCAAGAGTTCGCTCCTTCGTCTCCTCGCCGGGATCGAGTCGCCCCGCGAAGGGGTCGCGTGGCACGCGGGGGGCGGCGACGCCACCGGGCGCGGCGTCACGCTGGCCCTCGAGTATCCCGAACGTCAATTGATCGGCCGCACGGTTCTCGAGGATGTCGGCATGGCCCTCTGGGTGGACGGCGTCCGCCGGGCGGAGCGCGAGTCGCTGGCGCATCGCGCGCTGGCCGCGGTGGGGCTCTCCGCGGGACGTTTCGCCTCGCGCGTCCCCGCGACCTTGAGCGACGGGGAGAAGCGCCGCGTCGCGTTGGCGGGACTTCTCGCCGAGCCGGCGCCGCTCCTCCTCTTCGACGAGCCGACGGCCGGGCTCGATCCCGAAGGGCGGCGAACGCTCCGGGCGACGCTTCGAGCGTTGAGCGACCGCGAGCGGACGATCGTCCTGGCGAGCCACGATCTCGACTTCGTGCACTCGGTCGCCGACCGCGTCGTCCTCCTCGCGCGCGCGGAGGGCGGACCGGCGCGCGTCGTCGCCGACGGCGCGCCCGCGGAGGTCTTCCGCGACGAGGAGGCGATGCTGGAGGCCGGCATGCCCGCTCCGGACGTCGTCACGCTGGAGGACGCGCTCCGCGAGGTCGGACTTCTCTCGGGCGATCGCGTGCGCGACGCCGACGATCTCGTGGAACGGCTCGAGGCGATCGATCCGGGAACACGCTCGGCCACGTCCCGCCCCCGCGAACGGAACGATGTCGGGGCCTCGCCCGCGACTTCGTCACTGCCCGCCTGGCCCACCAGGTA
>DATIQI010000340.1:0-2281 GCA_035470985.1 Acidobacteriota bacterium | reverse complement strand
GCCCGTCCCCACCCATAGCGCGGCGCCACCGCCCCCCGATGCGGCCGCGCGCGCAAGGGTCGTCGCGGCGATGAAGAAGAACGTGAAGTTCGCGATCACCACGGGTCGGCCGTAGATGCCCCCGACCGTCGCGTAGCGGTTCATCCAGTCGAGCATTGCGAGGGCGAAGAGCGCGCCGGAGAGGAACTGAACGAGCGCGCGGGCGGCGCCGACTGACGGGAGGCCGAGCCATGCGGCAATCTCGTCCGGAGCGAAGAGCGTCACGATACCGGAAGCGCCGAGGAGAACGGCGGAGGCGAAGAGGACCGGTTGGAGCCTCATGGGGCCGGAGGATAACTCACCCGCCGAGAAGCACCAATCGGCCCGGCCCGGCGCCCGCTCCGGACCCGGCGTCCTCCCCGGACCCGCCGCCGGCCCTGCCTCATTGCCCAGCCACCCACCCCGCTGCTAGCATTTCTCACCATGAAAACCACACGCACGCTGTGCCTAGCGCTCCTCGCCGTCACCGCCCTCTCCGCCCCCACCACCGCCCCGGCCGAACCCCTCATCAAGCCCTGGGGCCTTCGCCTCGAGTACATCGACAAGGGCGTGAATCCGGGCGACGACTTCTATTCCTACGCCAATGGCGGCTGGCTGAAGACAGCGGAGATCCCGGCCGACCGCGGCTCGGCCGGCGCGTGGACCGACAGCAACATCCGCGCGGAGGAGCGCCTGAAGGCGATCATCGCCGAGCTGCACACGCGCACCGACCTCACGCCCGAAGAGAAGAAGCTCCGCGATCTCTACGACGCCTTCACCGACGAGGCGCGGATCGAGGCGAACGGGCTGAAGCCGATCGAAAAGGACCTCGCGGCGATCGCGGCGTTGGAGACGCACAAGGACGTGGCGCGCATGATGACGCTTCCGTCGCTCAACCTGGGCGGACCGTTCGGGATCTGGATCTGGCGTGACGACAAGAACCCCGACGCGTACGCGCTCCGGATGGTGCAGGCGGGGCTCGCGCTTCCGGGCCGCGACTACTACCTGCGCGAGGACAAGGAGCTGGCCGCGGCGCGCGAGGCGTATCGGAAGTATGTCGCCGAGACGCTCGTCTCGGTGGGCGTTCCCGAGGCCGACGCCGCGACCCGGGCGGCCGCGATCTACGAGGTTGAGGTCTCGTTGGCCGAGGCCCACTGGCCCGCGGCCGACCGCCGGGACGCGGACAAGGTCTACAACCCGATGACGATTCCCGAGCTGAAGGCGTTCGCGCCCGACTATCCGTGGGAGGCCATGTTCGCCTCGGCCGGGATCCCCTTGAAGACGCGCGGCGGCGCCGATCGCACCGTCATCGTCCGAGAGAAGTCGGCGTTCCCTCCGATCGCGAAGATCTTCGCCTCCACCCCCGTCACGGTCTGGCGCGACTACCTGACGGTCCGATGCGTTCACTCGTTCGCGCACTACCTCCCGCGCCGGTATGAGGACGCCGACTTCGCGTTCTTCGGCAAGACCCTGAACGGCCAAGGGCAGCAGCCCGACCGCGCCACGCGCGGCGTGCGGCTCCTCGATCACCGGATGGGCGAGGCGCTCGGGAAGATTTACGTCGCGAAGCACTTCCCGCCCGAGGCGAAGAAGGAGATCCGCGCGCTCGTGGACAATCTGTTGGCGGCGTTCGAGCAGGACCTGAAGACGCTCGAATGGATGACGCCCACGACGCGGGCGAAGGCGGAGGAGAAGAGGAAGCAGTTCACGGTGAAGGTCGGGTATCCCGACAAGTGGCTGGACTATTCGGCCCTCGTCGTTCGGCGTGACGACATCGTCACCTCCATCAAGAACTGCAACACGTTCGACTGGCGTCGCGAGGCCGACCGGATCGGGCGAGCAGTCACGTCGGCGGGCTGACGAGCAGGACCAGCGCGAGCTCGACGACATCTCAGCGCAGTTGGCTGAGCTCGACCGGCGCGAAGCCGAGTCGGAATTGGGGGCAGCGTGACCCTGACAACTCAGCTCTTGGGTTTGGTCGGAGCAGACCGAGTGATCAACCTGGCCGAGAGTAAGGCGCGCGCCGCTGGGACGTCCGTCGATGAAGCTTTCGACAGCCTCACCCAGGCCGAGATCGAGCAAGCCGCGCTAGAGGGCATGCCGGCTGCCGCGCGCGCTGCCTTTCTGAACGGGCCGCACGGCAACAGCACCGGGCCACGTAGCAGCGACATCGCCGCTCGAGCCGAACGGGCCCGCCTCGACGCCATCGCGCGCAACCCGCAGTTCGTGAAACACAACCGGCCGGCAGCGTCCGCGCCATCAC
>DATIQI010000339.1:0-12185 GCA_035470985.1 Acidobacteriota bacterium | reverse complement strand
GAGCCGGTGATCGACTACGTGGTGGTGAAGATCCCGCGCTGGGCGTTCGAGAAGTTCCGCGACGCCGATCCGCGTCTCGGCACGCAGATGAAGTCGGTCGGGGAGGTGATGGCGATCGGCCGCACCTTCAAGGAAGCGCTGCAGAAGGGGCTCCGCGGCCTGGAGACGGGCGGCGAAGGCTTCGGGAAGCAGGACCTCGACGACGCGCGGATCAAGGAGAAGCTCCGGACTCCCGACCCGGACCGCATTCTCTACGTGAAGCGCGCGCTGGAGCTCGGGTGGCCCCACGACGAGGTGCGGCGCCTCACCGGAATCGATCCCTGGTTCCTCGACCAGATCCAGCAGATCGCCGACATGAAGGAGCGGATCCATTCCGGAATGAGCGACGACACCCTGCGGGAAGCGAAGCGCCTCGGCTTCTCCGACCCCCGCATCGCGCGCCTCATCGGGACGAGCGAGGCGGCGGTCCGGGAGCGCCGGAAGGCCGCGGGGATCGTTCCGGTCTACAAGCGCGTGGACACCTGCGCCGCCGAGTTCGAGTCGTTCACGCCCTACCTCTATTCCACGTACGAGACCGAGTGCGAAGCCGAGCCGACCGACCGCCGCAAGGTCGTGATCCTGGGGAGCGGACCGAACCGGATCGGGCAGGGGATCGAATTCGACTACTGCTGCTGCCACGGGGCCTTCGCCTTCAAGGAGGAGGGCTTCGAGACCATCATGGTGAACTGCAACCCCGAGACGGTCTCGACCGACTACGACACGTCGGACCGGCTCTACTTCGAGCCGCTCACGTTCGAGGACGTGATGAACCTCTTGGAGCGCGAGCGCCCGGAGGGGATCGTCATCCAGTTCGGCGGACAGACGCCGCTCCGCCTGGCGCTTCCGCTCCAGCGTGCGGGGATCAAGGTCTTCGGCACGAGCCCGGACGCCATCGATCTCGCGGAGGACCGGAAGCGCTTCCGCGAGCTCCTCGAGCGGCTCGACATCGCGCAGCCGGAGAGCGACACCGCGACCTCGCTCGACGAGGCGAAAGCGGCGGCGCGCCGGATCGGCTATCCGGTGCTCGTCCGGCCGTCGTACGTCCTCGGCGGCCGCGCCATGGCGATCGTGTACGACGAGTCCCACCTCGAGGAGTACGTGCGCGAAGCCGTGAAGGCGTCGCCGGAGCACCCGATCCTGATCGATCGCTTCCTCGAGGACGCCTACGAAGTCGACGTGGACGCCGTCGCGGACGCGGAGCGGGTGGTGATCGGCGGCATCCTGGAGCACATCGAGGAGGCCGGGATCCACAGCGGCGACTCCTCCATGGTGCTGCCGACGTACAAGGTGTCGGAGGCGCACCTGGGCCGGATCCGCGACATGACGCGGCGGCTGGGCCTCGCGCTCGGCGTGCGCGGCCTGATGAACATCCAGTTCGCCATCCAGAACGACACGGTCTACGTGCTGGAGGTGAATCCGCGCGCGTCCCGGACGATCCCCTTCGTCAGCAAGGCGACCGGCGTTCCGCTCGCGAAGGTCGCGGCGCGCGTCATGGCGGGCCGCTCGCTCGCGGAGCAGGGCCTCGTGGAGGACCTGACGGTCGACCGCTACTTCGTGAAGGCGCCCGTCTTCCCGTTCCTCAAGTTCCCGGGGGCCGACATCCTCCTCGGGCCGGAGATGAAATCGACCGGGGAGGTGATGGGGATCTCGCGCACGCTCGGCGTCGCGTTCGCGAAGGCGATCGCGGGCGCGGGCTCGAAGCTCCCGCGCGAGGGGACCGTGTTCGTCAGCGTGAACGATCGCGACAAGCCGGGCATGCTGCCCCACGCCCGGGTCTTGTATGGAATGGGGTTCTCGCTCGTCGCGATGCGGGGAACCGCCGCCTTCCTGAACGCGAACGGGGTTCCCTCGGAGGAGATCTTCAAGGTGAACGAGGGCCGGCCGAACGTGGTGGACCGGATCAAGAGCCACGGCATCGATCTGATCCTGAACACGCCGCTGGGCGAGGAGTCGTTCTACGACGACGGGGCGATCCGGAAGACGGCGACGCTCTACGGCGTCCTCTGCCTCACGACGCTCACGGCCTCCGAGGCGACGGTGGAGGCGATCCGCGCCCTTCGCGACCGCCCGCTCGACGTGGTCGCGCTGCAGGAGATTCCTAGGGCCCTGCTGGAGGCCACGGCATGACCACGCGCGGCGGCCCGCGTCCGTCCGCCGCGATCGTCGCCGCGCTCGTCGCCGCCCTACTGCCGGCGGCGCCGGCGACGCTTCCCGCGCCGCCCGCCGCGCACGCCGCCGCCCTGGAGCGGACGCAGCCGGCCGGCGACGCTCCCGCCCCGAAGAAGCGAACGCGGCGACCGAAACGCGCCGCGCAGAAGCCGGCCCGTCCGTCCCCGCAGCGTCCGAGCCGTCCGCTCGCCCCGAGTCTCGAACTGCCGCGCTGGCTCAACTCGCCGCCCCTCCGATCGGCCGATCTCTGGGGCGCCGGACGGCCGAGCGTGGTGGCCTTCTGGACCGGGGGATCGGCGCCGTGCGAGCGCTCGATCCCGGCGATGCGCGAGATCCACTTCCTCTTCGCGAAGCGCGGCCTGGCCCTGGTCGGGATCCACGTCCCCTCGTCGGCGCGGGACCGCGATCCGAAGGCGGTCGCGGAGACGGCGAAGAAGTGGGGCTTCACCTATCCGCTCGGGTTGGACCGCGACTCGACGGCGTGGAAGTCGTTCAAGAACCGGACGGCGCCCGCGCTCCACTTGATCGACCGCCGCGGCGTGATCCGGGCGACGCACGTCGGGGAGCTGCGCGTGAAGACCCGCGCGTGGACGAACTTCGCCGCGAGCATCGAGGAAGTCGTCGCCGAGACCGACTGATCAGGCCGTTCCGCCCTCGTCGCCCGCCGCGTCCCCGCCCTTCTTCGCGAGATCCACCGCCCGCCAGAGGTACCACGCCGCCACCGAGCGGAAGGGCCGCCAGCGCTCGCCGTGCTTCAGGATTCGCGAGGGCGCGGGAAGGCCCCGCGTCCGGTAGGTCGCCCGGAATCCCTGGCGGACGCCGTAGTCGGTGGCCGGGAGGACGTCGGGGCGCCCGAGGTTGAAGATCAGGAGCATCTCCACCGTCCACGGCCCGACCCCGCGCACCGCGGTGAGCCGCTCCACGATCGCCGCCTCGTCGAGGCGATGGAGCGTCCGCGACGGGGGTACGGTGCCGTCGAGGCACTTCGCCGCGAGGTCCTTCATGGCGGCGATCTTGTTCCGCGAGAGTCCCGCCTCCCTCAGTCGCTCGTCGGGGGTCGCCAGGAGATCCTCCGGCCGCGGGAAGCGTCGCGGCCGGTAGAGCGCGACCACGCGTTCCAGGATGCGGGCCGCGGCGTGTCCGGCGATCTGCTGGTAGGCGATCGACTCGACGAGGGCGGTGAAGGGAGGGCCCGATCGGGTCAGGGAGATCCGGCAGGGACCGACCCGTTCGATCAGGAGGCCGAGCGTCGGATCGGCCGCCGCGAGCGAACGCGCCGCGGCTTCGGGATCGTATCGAAGGGGCATGCCGCGTAGGATACCGGCATGCCGCCGCGCCTGCGAAGCGATCTTCCCTATCGCCGTATCGCCGTGGTCCTCTCCGGCGGCGGCGCCCTCGGCGCCTACGAGGTCGGCGTGCTGCGCGCCGTGCGCGCCGCGGGACTCGAGCCGGCCGTTGTCTCGGGCGCGTCGGCGGGCGCGCTGAACGCCGTGGTCTGGGTGGCGCACGGATTCGACACGCGCGCGCTCGAGGACGTCTGGCGGCGGCTCGAGCCGGCCACGATCGGCATGCGATGGAGCGCGCTCGCGTGGCGCTCCGCGGGCGCGTTCCTGGTTCTCTACGGCGGTCTGGAGGTCGCCCTGACGATCATGGGCTCGCCCGAGCTGAGCCTCGCGGCCTGGCTCCAGGGGCGCGGCGTCGGAGGGTTGGGCCCGGGATCGGTGCTTCTCGACGCCGTCGCGTGGCTCGCCGTCGCGACGGCCGGAGCCTCGATGCTCCGCGGGGCGGGGGAGACGGAAGTGGCTCTCTCGGCGGCCTGGGCGCCGGGCCGGGGCCGAAGCGCGCACCGGTGGATCGCGTCCGTCCTCGTCGCCTGGGCCGCTCTTCACGTCTTCGCGTGGGGGATGGGCTTTCCGTGGCCCCACCGCTTCAGCGCCACGCTCCTCGCCGTCGCGACGACGATCTGGCTCGCGGCCAAGCCGGGACGGACGGGCGCGTGGCTCCGCGGGATCTTCGCCCGACTCCTCCCCGAATCGCGCGGCCGCGGGTTCTGGGGCGGCTCGGCCCGCCGGAAGCTCCTCCGCACGCTCGTCGCGTCCGGCGACGCGAAGCGTCTCGTCTCGGGCCGTCCGGTCGTCATTCTCTCGGGCCTGTCGCTCGACAATGGACGCGTCGCGCTCTTCGTCTCCGGAGAGGAGATCGGCGAAGAGTTCCGGGCGCGCGCCGATGCGGCTCTGGGGGAGGCGATCGAGATTCGGACGCCGGAGGAGGTCCTGAACGCCGCGATCGCCTCCAGCTCCATCCCGATCTTCTTCGAGCCCTCGCGAGTCGGCGGGCGTGAGTTTCTCGACGCCGTGGCCCTCTCCACCCATCCGCTCCAGGCGGCGCTCTTCGCCGGCGTGGACGCGGCGCTCGCCGTCGTCGTGTCGCCGAGCGGCGGGCCGACTTCGGGAGCGCCGCCCCGGAACCTGGTCGCGCTCTGGGGTCGTTACCTCGACATCGCGAACTGGCGCGACCTTCAGAACGAGATCCGATCCCTGCCGGCGGACTGGCGCGCCCAGGACACCCCGCGCCGCCTCTGTCTCGTGGAGCCGGAAGAGCCGCTCCCCGGCGGCGTCCTCGCCTACGCGCCGCACCGGGCGGAGGCGACGATGCGGCGCGGCGAGGCGGACGCGTGGAGGGCGCTCGAACGGGCCGGGTGGCTCGACCTGTCGGATTTGTCAGGCGGGGCGCAAAAAAATTCCGGTCGCGCGACGAAACCGGATTGACGCGAGTCACGGGGCGGGACTAGGCTCCCCCTTCACTGACGCGAATTGCAGGCGATCCGAGACCTCCACCCAGAGCCCAGGAGGTGCCTAGCCCCGACGACCCGCCCTCACGCTAGCTCACGCATCCGAGATCCACGCATCCCTTCGCGACTCCCATGCCTTCGCCGGCGGACCATCCGCGCGGCGATCATAAGATGATTCAAGGAGGCAGGCATGACCCCCCGTCCGCGATGGTCGGTCGTTCTCGTATTGCTGTTCTTCGCCCTCTTCCTCGGGATCACGGCCGGGCCCGCGCAGGCCGCGCCCGCGCCCAAGACGATCCCCGGTGAACTCCTCGTCAAATTCCGCCCCGGCACGCCGGCCGCCGAACAGGCGCGGGTCCATCGCGACGTCGGCGCGCAGACGCTGAATCGCTTCGGAATCATCGGCGTCGAGCACTGGAAGGTGAACGGCGTCTCCGCCGAAGCCGCGATCGCGCGTCTGCAGCGGAACCCCAACGTCGCCTACGTCGAGCCCAATTTCGTGATCGAGCTCGACGTCGTTCCGAACGATCCGCGCTTCCCCGAGCTCTACGGCATGCGGAACACGGGGCAGACCGGCGGGACGGCGGGCGCCGATATCAGCGCGCCCCTGGCCTGGGATCAGTTCACCGGCGATCCCAATCTCAAGGTGGGCGTCATCGACACGGGCGTGGACTACAACCACCCGGATCTCGCGGCGAACATCTGGACGAATCCGGGCGAAATTGCCGGCAACAGCATCGACGACGACGGTAACGGGTACGTGGACGACGTCCACGGCTACGACTTCTCCAACAGCGACGGCGATCCCTTCGACGACAACGGACACGGTTCCCATGTCTCCGGCACCATCGCCGGCGTGGGGAACAACAACACCGGCGTCGTCGGCGTCTGCTGGCAGGCGAAGATCGTCGGCATCAAGTTCCTGTCGGGCGGCGGCAGCGGCTCCACGGCCGGCGCCATCGCGGGCGTCCAGTACGCCATCACGGTCGGCACGAGGCTGACCAGCAACTCGTGGGGCGGCGGCGGCTTCTCGCAGGCCCTGCTCGACGCCATCAACGCGGCGGGGGCCCAGGGCCAGCTCTTCATCGCGGCCGCCGGCAACTCGTCGGCGAACACCGACACGAGCCCGCACTATCCCTCGTCCTACAACAGCCCCTACATCGTGGCCGTGGCCGCGACCGACCACAACGACAACCTGGCGTCGTTCTCCAACTACGGCGCCACCACCGTCGATCTCGCCGCTCCGGGCGTGGCGATCGTCTCGACCGTTCCGGGCAACAGCTACGCGAGCTTCTCCGGAACCTCCATGGCGACGCCGCACGTCTCGGGCGCCGTGGCGCTGGCGATGGGCCGCTTCCCGGCGGTGCCGAATCTCCAGATCAAGACCCTCCTCCTGAACGCGGTGGACGTGAAGGCCTCCCTCGACAATCGCTGCCTCACCGAGGGACGCCTGAACGCGTTCATGACGATCGCGGAGCCCGACGACACGCCTCCCGGCATGATCGCCGATCTCTCCACGTCGAACCCGGGCTCGAATACGATGACGCTCGCGTGGACGGCGACGGGGGACGACGGGGCCACGGGACGGGCGACGCGGTACGAGATCCGCTACGCGACCTCCCCGATCACCGAGGCGACCTTCGGGAGCGCGGCGCTCGCGCCGAGCCCCGATCCGCTCGTCGCCGGGAGCCCCCAGACGACCGACGTCGCCGGACTCTCGTTCAGCACGAACTATTGGTTCGCCATCAAGGCGTTCGACGAGTTCAACAACTCGGGTCCGATCTCGAATCTGGCGACGGGGACGACGCTCGGCGCGCCCGACATCACGGCCTCGCCGACCTCCTTCTCGTCCGAGCTCCTGACCGGGGCCATCGACACGCAGATCCTCACGCTTCGAAACGACGCGGCGGGGACGCTCGACTTCACCATCCCCACGCCGGAGCTCCAGTTCTCGCAGCCGGCGCCTCCCGCCCATACGCCGCTCGCCAAGGGCGAGCCGGACGTCGAGTCGGGTCCGCCGGTCACCGAGAGCAAGGGCGGTCCCGACGGCTTCGGCTACCGCTGGCTCGACAGCGACGAACCGGGCGGCCCCGTCTTCGCGTGGGCCGACATCACCGGAGTGGGCGCGCCGCTCGCGCTCACGGGCGACGACGCGAACGCGGGCCCCGTCTCCATCGGGTTCGATTTCCCGTTCTACGGCGGCTCGTTCCATTCGGTCCGGGTCTGCACCAACGGATGGCTCTCCTTCACGGCGACGACGTCGGAGTACGACAACGCCGGTCTTCCGTCCTCCGGCGGCCCGGCCAACCTGATCGCCCCGTTCTGGGACGACATGGACTTCGGTACGACGCCGCGCGTCTACACGTATAACGACGGCGCCCGCTTCATCGTCTCCTGGGTCGGCGCCCCCCGCTACCAGACGACGGGCACGCCGTATACGTTCCAGGCGATCCTCTATCCGAACGGCGAGATCCGGTATCAGTACCTCACGCTCGGCAGCGTCACGAACAGCGCCACGGCGGGCATCCAGAATGCGACGAAGACGGTCGGTCTGACCGTCGCGTACAACACGAGCTACCTCCGCGACAACCTCGCGGTCCGCATCGTGCCGCTCCAGCAGTGGCTCTCGGTCACCCCGGCGTCGGGCCGCATCCTCGCGGGGCAGAGCCAGGATGTTCAGGTGCGCTTCAACGCGCTCGGGCTCGTCGGCGGCACCTTCGCCGGCTCCGTCCGCGTCCTGAGCAACGATCCGGACGAGGCGACGACCGATCTGCCGGCGTCGCTCCACGTGATCGGCGCGCCGGACCTGGCGGTGAACCCGGCCGCCCTCGACTACGGGACGATCTTCGCCGGGGCGACGGTCACGCGGAACGTGACCGTCTCGAATCCCGGGACCGACAATCTCGACGTGACCTCGATCACGAGCAGCGATCCGACGGTCACGGTCAGCCACTCCGCCTTCACGCTCGCGCCTCTCTCGGCGCAGATCGTCACCGCGACCTGGCATCCGACGTCGCCGATGACCCTGGCGGGGTCGCTCACGATCGCGAGCAACGACCCCGATTCGCCGACGGCCACCGTGTCGCTGGCGGGCGTCGCGGTTCCGGCGCCCAGTTTCTCCGTCGACCCGACCTCGTTCGACGTTTCGCTCCTGACGAACACGGCGACGACGCGGACGCTCCGGATCGACAACAGCGGCGGAAGCAACTACATCTTCACCGCGCAGACCCAGGTCGCGGGTCCGACGGGCTCCGTCGTGGTCGGGACCGACGCCGACAACGTCTTCGTGGACAAGGACGGGGTGGACGTCCAGAGCGGCCCGACTCCGCTCCGCTCGGGCGGACCGGACGTCTTCGGCTACACGTACAAGGACAGCGACGAGGCCGACGGGCCGACCTTCGCGTGGCAGGACATCCGGGCCGTGGGAACGCAGATCGTGATGACGGGAGACGACGCGAACACGGGTCCGTACCCGATCGGGTTCGACTTCCCGTTCTACGGTCAGACGTTCGGCACGTTCCGGGTCTGCACGAACGGGTGGATCTCGTTCACGAGCACGCGGACCACGTTCAGCAACACGACGCTGCCGAACACCGGCACCACGGTCCCGGAGAACATGATCGCGGCGTTCTGGGACGATCTCCACTTCGACACCACCCGGCGCGCGTACTACTACAACGACGGCACGAAGCTCGTCGTGCAGTACCAGGACGTGCGGCGCGTCGGTGAGACCGCCAGCAACCCGAACACGTTCCAGATCCTCCTCTACCCGAACGGCACGATCGTCTATCAGTACCTCTCGATGACGGCGATCACGAAGACGAGCGCGACCATCGGGATGCAGAACGCCGCCCGGAACGACGGCCTCCAGGTCGTCTTCAACGCGGCGTACGTGAAGAACAACCTGGCGATCCGGTTCCGTCCGCCGGCCCGGTTCCTCACCGTCTCCCCGAACGCGGGCACGGTGCCTCCGGGCGGCTTCATGAACCTGACGGTCGGGTTCAACGCGGCCGATCTCTTCGGCGGCGACTACGACGGCATCGTCCGGATCAGCGGCAACGACCCGGTCCTGCCGCAGCGCGACATCCCGGCCGTGCTCCACGTGACCGGAGTGGCCGACATCGCCGCCGACCCGCTGACGGTCGAGTTCGGCAACACCTTCATCGGCTACCCGAGTCTCCGCCAGCTCTCCATCCAGAATCACGGAACCGACGCGCTGGTCGTGTCGAACATCGCCGCCAGCAACCCGGCGCTCTACGGCGTGGATCAGACCGCGTTCACCGTTCCGCCGCTCGGAACGGCTTCGATCTTCGTGAGCTTCAGCCCGGCGGCGGTCGGCGCCGCGCCGGCGACGCTCACGATCCACTCGAACGATCCCGATACGCCCGCGCTCGACGTGGCGCTGAACGGCACCGGTCTCGTCGCGCCCGACATCGCGACGGCCCCGACCTCGCTCGCGGCCACGCTCCCGATCCCGAGCGTCGAAACGCAGACGCTCACCGTCCAGAACACGGGCGGAAGCGACCTGAATTTCGTCGTCGGAACGTCGCTCACCGCGAACGCGGTGCCGACTTACGACGAGCTGGCGCTGGGCAAGGAGGAGACCGATCCGCGGGAGGGAATCCGCGGAAGCGGCGGTCCGGACGTCTTCGGCTACTCGTGGCGCGACAGCGACGATCCGAACGGCCCGGTCTTCGACTGGGTGGACATCACCGGCATCGGGACGCCGCTCACCCTGACGGGCGACGACCGGAACCAGGCCGGGGTCCAGATCGGGTTCGACTTCCCGTACTACGGCACCACCTTCAACACGGTGAACGTCTGCACGAACGGCTGGCTCTCGTTCACCAGCACCGCCACCGCGCTCACGAACCAGGCGCTCCCGAACAGCGGGAGCGGCGTGCCGGAGAACCTGCTCGCGGCCTTCTGGGACGACCTGAATCCGGGCTCGACCCAGCGGATCTACCGCTACAGCGACGGCACGCGCTTCATCCTCTCCTACGTGGCGGTGCCGCGCTTCTCCACGGGCGGCCCCTACACGTTCCAGGTGATCCTCTATCCGTCGGGGCGCATCGTGTATCAGTACCTCGACATGCAGGGGACGCGCCTGAACGAGGCGACCATCGGAATTCAGAACGCGGCGAAGAACGACGGGCTGACCGTCGTCTTCAACGCGCCCTACGTGCACAACAACATGGCGATCGAGTTCCGGACGACGCCCGACTGGATGACCGTCTCGCCGACCTCGGGGACGATCCCGGCCGGCGGCTCCACGGTTCTGAACGTCACGTTCGACGCGGCCGAGCTCTTCGGCGGCGTCTACAACGGGACGCTGCGGCTCACGAGCAACGATCCCGACGAAGGCGTGCTCGACGTTCCGGCGACCCTGACCGCGATCGGCACCCCCGACGTGGCGGCCACGCCGTCGAGTCTCGACTTCGGCACGATCTACGTCGGGCAGGCGGTCGAGCAGACGGTGGATCTGGAGAACGTCGGTAACGACGTCCTCACGATCTCCGGACTCTCCATCGCGAATCCCGATTTCACCATCGTCTCCGCGCCGAGCCTGCCGCTCTCGCTCGGCAAGAGCGGATCGGTGACGCTCCTGGTTCGGTTCGAGCCGGCGGGCGCCTGCTATCCGCCGAATCCCTGCATGGCGAACCTCGTCGTCTCGAGCAACGACCCGGGCGGCGATCTCACCGTCCCGCTCCAGGGCTCGGCGCTCGTCCCGCCGGAGGCGGAGGTGTCGCCCACGTCCCTGAAGGCGGCGCTCGCGACGACCCTCGGACCGACCGCGATCGCGAAGACGAAGCCTCTGACGCTCCGCAACACGGGCGGCAGCGACCTGAACTGGAGCGCCAGCGCGCTCAGCCTGCTTCCCGCGGCGTTGAACCTGACGCCGTCGGCCGAGACGGGGAAGGACCAGGCGGGCGAGCCGGGCGGCGAAGCCGCCTTGGCGTCCGGCGGTCCGGACGCGTTCGGCTACCGTTACGCCGACAGCGACGACCCGATTCAGGGGACGCCGTTCGATTGGGTGGACATCACCGCGATCGGGACGCCCATTCCGTTCACCGGCGACGACCAGAACCAGGGACCGTTCCCGCTCACCTTCCCGTTCCCCTATTACGGGAACACGTTCAACACCTTCCGCGCCTGCACGAACGGCTGGGTCTCGTTCACGGCGACGCAGACGAGCTTCACGAACACGGTGCTCCCGAACGCGGCTTCGGGCACGCCGCCGAATCTGCTCGCTCCGTTCTGGGACGACCTCACGTTCAGCGCGACGGGCGACGTCTACTACTGGGGCGACGCCACGAAGTTCGTCATCTCCTACGTGAACGTGCCGCGGCTCACGAGCGGCGGTCCGTACACGTTCCAGATCATCCTCTACCCGAGCGGCACGATCGACTTCCAGTACCTGAGCATGGCGGGGACGCGCCTGAACGAGGCGACCGTCGGCATTCAGAACGCGGCGAAGGACATCGGGCTGCAGGTGGCGTTCAATCAGGCCTACGTGAAGAACAATCTCCGCGTCCGCTTCTCGCGGCAGCCGGGCTGGCTGACGGTGACGCCGGCCTCCGGCGTGCTGCCCGCGGGCGAGGAGACGACCCTCCAGGTCGGGTTCGACGCGACGGGTCTCGCGGACGGCGACTATGACGGCGTCGTCCGGATCCAGAGCAACGACCTGACCGATCCCGTCCTCGACGTGCCCGCGAGCCTCCACGTCGGCGTGGTCGCGGCGTCGGTGGACATCGATCCCAACAGCCTGAACCGGACGTCGAGCGGCAACTGGGCGGCGGCGATGGCAGAGCCGCCCGCGGGCTATCCGGCCCGCAGCATCGATCCGGCGACGCTCCGCCTCGAGCTGGTCCTGCTCGGGATCGGCGGCGGCGCCGCCCTGTTCGAGCTGGCCCGGCTGGTGGATCCGCTCGCAGCGGCGCTCTCCGGCTCGGCCCTGGTGCTCGGGCTCGCGGCCCTGATCACGGCGCTCACGTTGATCGCGCGTCTGCGCGTCCTGCGCGGGCGCATCCCGATCTGCGCCGGCTGCAAGCAGGTGCGCGACCACACCGGCACCTGGAACCGGCTCGAGGCCTACCTCGAGGCGCACTCGCACGCCGAGTTCACGCATGGCCTGTGCACGACGTGCCAGGCCAGCCTCCACGCGCGCACCCGGCCGGCCTGAGCT
>DATIQI010000338.1:0-6794 GCA_035470985.1 Acidobacteriota bacterium | reverse complement strand
GGTGTAGCCCGCGTTCGACGCGTCCTGATTCGCCTGCTGGAGCGTGTCGGGCAGCACGAGCTTCCCCGGCGCGATCACGCCGTACGGCGAGCGCGTGATGAAGCTGAAATTGTGCGGCGTGCGCCCGTAGCCCAGCGAGAGCGTCCAGCGCGGCTTCCGGTAGGTCGCCTCCGTGGACTGGTCGTCGCGCAGCGCCTTCGTTCCGGTGATCGCGTAGCGGCCGCCCCAGAGCGCGTCGCGCAGGACGAACGACTCGAGATACGGCCCGTTCGGGAGATCGCCGAATTCCTGGTACTTCGCCTCCCGCTCCGTCTGATCCCACCACTGGGTGCCGAACACGACTTCGCCGTCCGCGAACGCCGGGCCCGCCGCCACGAGCAGGAGCAGAAGCATCGCGGGGAAGGCCCTCGAGATGATCCGATGCGGTTTCATGCTCCCTCCGTTACCTCAGGAACGTCTTGCCCGAGGGGTGGTTGGATCCGTGGATCTGGCTATGGCAATTGGTGCACGACCGGTTGAAGAGGCGGTTGCTGACCAGATCGGGCTGATCGTAGAGCGTGCTCGGATGCCGCGAGTAGACGTGGCACCGCTGGCAGAGGAACGGGCGCTTCGCCGCGAGCACCTTGTCGTTGTTGGAGCCGTGCGGCATGTGGCACGCGACGCAGTCCTCGCGGACCGGCGGATGCTCCCAGAGCATCGGCCCCTTCTTGTCCATGTGACAGCTCGTGCAGAGATCCACGTTGGAGACGGCCCGGATCATCCTCGGACCCGGCGAGCCGTGCGGATTGTGGCAGTCGGCGCAGGTCATGGCGCCCTCGCGGACCGGCATGTGCGCCGTGTGGATCAGCTCGGTCTTCTTGTCGTGGTGGCACTTCACGCACTGCTGCGTGGCGTTCTCCGCCTGGAGGAGCCGCTGGCCGCCCGGGTCCTTGGCGTCGTGAACGCTGTGGCAGTCGAGACAGGCGACCTTCGCGTTGGCGTGGGCGCTCTGCTCCCAGTGGAGCTGCTCGCCGGTCCGATGGCACGACGCGCAGACCGCGTTCGCGTCGGCGGCCTTCATCGACTTCAGATTCCGAACCGTCCGGAAGCCGGGATTGTCCTCGTCCCCTTCCGCGGCGACGTGGAGCGACCCGGGCCCGTGACACGATTCGCAGGTGACTTCGCGGCCCGCGACGTGCCCGTCGACGGTCGAGCCGTGGTGCGGGTTGTTCGCGAACTTGTCGACGACCTCGCCGTGGCAGTCGACGCATGCCTTCGACCCGACATAGGTCGCCGACCGGGCCGCGGTCGCGCCGGCTCCCGCCTCCTGGGCGAGCACCGGACGGGCCGCGAGCACCATCACGACGGCCATGGCGGCCATGACCTTCCAGCGGGTGCGTTCCATGTGGCTCTCCATGGTTACGGAACCGCGCCGTGCAGCTACGCCAGCGCCGATGTGGCCGCGCGCCTGACCGCGCGCGGCGCTACCTGCATGGTTCGGCACCTTAGCCCAACCCTCACATGCACTTCCACTTCTACTTGCGGACCATGGGGCCAAATTTTGGCCGATCCGGGGACGTCGAGGAATAGCCGCCCGGAGCGGGGCGTAGTACCGGGTACCATGACGCTGCCCGGTCCGCCTAGGCTCGACCCCCGCCTTTACCAGGTCGCCTCTCTCTCGACGCTCCTCCTCTACGGGATTCTCTACCTCGAGTTCCCGGTGACGCCGGCGCGCGTCGCGATCACCGTCGCGGCCGCGCTCGGGACTCAGGCGCTCGGCACCCGGATTTGGCGCCTTCCGGCCTTCGATCCCTGGAGCGCCCTCATCTCGGCCGTCGGGCTCTGCATCCTCCTCAGAACGAGCACGCCCTGGCTGGCGGCCGCCGCGGCCGCGATCGCGATCGGCAGCAAATTCCTCCTCCGGTGGAACGGGAAGCACGTCTTCAATCCGACGAACCTCGCCATCGCGCTCGTCGTCGGGCTGACCGACCAGGCGTGGTTCTCCCCGGCGCTCTGGGGGTTCGGGCCGACCGTGGCGTTCCTGGTGGCCTGCCTCGGCGGTCTGGTCGTGAACCGAGCCGCCCGGAGCGACGTCGCCTTCGCCTTCGTCCTAACGTACGCGGCGCTCCTCTTCGGGCGCGCGGCCTGGCTCGGGCAGCCGTGGAGCGTGCCCGTCCACCAGCTCGGCAGCGGCGTGCTCCTCCAGTTCACGTTCTTCATGATCAGCGACCCCAAGACGACCCCCGACGCCCGCGCGGCCCGCGTCCTCTTCGGCGCCCTGGCCGCCTTCGGCGCCGCCTTCGTCGCCTTCGTTCTCTTCAAGCCGGGCGGCCCCATCTGGTCGCTCGTGGTCCTCTCGCCACTGGTCCCGCTCTTGGACCGCATCTTCCCCGGGCAGCGGTACGAATGGACGCGCCCGACCGCCGGGGCTCCCGTGAAAGGAGACGCTCATGAAACGATGGTTCCCGATGGTCGCGCTCTCGATCCTCGCCGCGTTCTCGGCGCCGGCCGCGCATAGCTTCTGCGGCTTCTACGTCGCGCGCGGCGACGCGAAGCTCTTCAACAAGGCCTCGAAGGTCGTCCTGGCCCGCGACGACGACCGGACGGTTCTGACCATGTCGTCCGACTTCAAGGGCGACCCGAGCGAGTTCGCGCTGGTCGTGCCGGTGCCGACCGTCTTGAAGAAGAGCCAGATCCACGTCGGCGACCAGGCGGCCGTGAATCATCTCGACGCCTACACGGCGCCGAGGCTGGTGGAGTACTTCGACCCGGATCCCTGCGCGGTGGCCCTGGAGATGAAGGGGGACATGCGCCTCGCCCCGCGCGCGGCCGCCCCCTCGCTCCAGAAGGAGGAGGAGCGCGCGCGATCCCTCGGCGTGAAGATCGAGGCGCGGTACACGGTCGGCGAGTACGACATCCTGATCCTCTCCGCGAAGCAGAGCGGCGGGCTCGCCACCTGGCTGACCGAGAACGGCTACAACGTCCCGCCGGGAGCGGCGCGCGTGATTCGCAGCTACCTTCTCCAAGGCATGAAGTTCTTCGTGGCGAAGGTGAACGTGAAGGAGAAGAAGCGTCTCGGCTTCACCTACCTGCGCCCGCTCCAGATGGCGTTCGAGTCGCCGAAATTCATGCTCCCGATCCGTCTCGGGATGGTGAACGCCGATGGACCGCAAGAGTTGTTCGTCTTCGCGCTCACGCGGACGGGCCGGATCGAGACCACCAACTACCGCACGGTGCGGCTCCCGACCGACGCGGAGATCCCCGTCTTCGTGAAGGAGGAGTTCGGCGCGTTCTACCGCGCCATGTTCGCGCGGCAGGTGCGTCGCGAGGCGGGCGAGGCCGTTTTCCTGGAATACGCGTGGGACATGGCGTGGTGCGATCCCTGCGCGTCCGACCCCCTCTCGCGCGAGGAACTCCGAGGACTCGGCGCCTTCTGGCTCGACGCGTCCGACGGAGACGGGGCCGCGCCCCAGAGCGTTCCGCGTCGCGCGCCCCGCTGGGTGCCTCCCGGCGGAGGAGCGGAGAACGTCTTCGTGACCCGCCTCCACGTCCGGTACGACGCGAAGCACTTCCCCGAGGATCTCGCGTTCCAGGAAACCGGCGATCGGACGAATTTCCAGGGCCGGTTCGTGATCCGTCATCCCTGGGCCGGCGATCGGGACTGCCCCGGCGCGGACGACTACCGCCGCGCGCTGCGGAAGCGGCAGGCGAAGGAGGCCGAAACGCTGGCCGAGCTCACCGGATGGGACCCGGAGACGATTCGGAGGAAGATGCGGTGGGAGGACGACGGCGAAGAGGACGACCCCGGCCGGACCCGCTCGTGGTGGGAGAGGATGTGGGGGAGCCGCTAGACGCGGCTCCCTTCACGGGACTCCCTTCGGGCGTCGCTCGGCGCGGTCAGAGCGCGACGTCGCTCCTCGGCAGGAATCGCCCCGTGCGCTCGCGGTAGGCCTCGTACTCGGAGCCGAACGCCGCGAGGAGCGCGCGTTCCTCCTCGGGCACCACGAGCCGGGCGATCGCCGCTCCCGCCGCGGCCGTGAGGCCCAGCAGAAGCCAGTTCGCGGCGATCAGACCGAGGCAGAGCAGGAGCGCCAGACCCGCCGCGTAGAGCGGATGCCGCACCCACCGATACGGACCGTGCGTGACGAGCCTCTGTCCTTCCCTCGTGAGGACCGTCTCGCTCACGTTCGTGCCGAGAATCCGGAAGATCCAGACCAGGACGGGAATCAGGCCGAAGGCCGCGGCCACGGCGCTCCATCGGATCGCGCCGGGGAGCGCGAACGACGCCCACGCCATCCACCGCGGCTCGATCAGGTACGCCAGGAGCGCCGCGTAGAGCGGGAGGGCGAAGAGGATCCTGAGCACGATGACGCGCGGCCCCTCGAGGCGGCGCGGGATCCTCCCCCCGCTTCGGTGGGCCCTTCGGCGATGGTATCCGGAGACCGCGAGGGCCAAGACCACGAGCGTGAGCGCGAGCCAGCGGAACATGCCGCCGATGGTAACGCACGAGGGTCGCGCGTCCAGCGTCTAGCGATACGTCGCCTTGATCCAGCCCCACGTCGTCGTGGTCGTCGCGGTCACGGCGCCCTCCGTCACGGCCACCGACGTCGTATAGACCAGATCGCCCGGGCCCGCGTCGGCGTCGTTGTCGGCGGCGACACCGACGAGATAGAAGGTGACGTTCCCCGCGCCCGCGGCGGGAGCGGTCCAGTCGAACCTCCAGATCACGGGACCGTTCGACGTGCCGGCGTACGTGCCGTCCTCGCCGAGCGTCGTCGTGTGCGAGACGTACCCCTTGCCTGTCTTCGTCTGGAACAGGGTGCGCGTCGAAGGCGCCGCCAGCGTTCCGGCGTAGGCGCTGCCCGTGGTGAAGAGCGACGTGACCTCGAAGCCCCACCGCGTGGCGGCGGCGCGGGTGAGCGACACCGTAAGTGAGTACTGCTGTCCCGGCACGTACGACGAGGGCATGCCTTCGAGGGCGAGCGTTCCCTGCCCGTCGTTCAGATCGCCGTGGCAGGAGGCGCAGGTGGTCTCGCCGGGAGCCCCCGTGCGGCCCGTGGGCGGCACGTCGGAATAGGCGGCCGCGTCCGGAGCGAGCGACGGAATCGTGGCGAGGAGAAGGAAGAGCGCGGCGGGCACGATGGCCGGACCGAGCCAGGAGAGGTGAAGACGGTGCATGGGACCTCCCGCGTTAGGGACTGCCCGGACCGCCCGACGGATACGATATCGGCAAGGCGGCCCCGCGCGCGAGGGGTACGATGGTAGCAGCGCGGCGGGCCCGGATCGCTCCGAGCCCGCCGCCGGTGGTTCCCCGTGCCGCGAGCGCTACATGGCCGCCGGCTTCCACATCCCCATGACGCGGCCGTCGGTGTCCTCGAAGAGGGAGAGGTGCCCCATCCCGGGGATCTCCTGCTTCTCGACGATCATCTTCCCGCCCGCGTCTTTGATACGCTTCGCGTAGCCGTCGAGATCGTCCACGGCCACATAGAAGGCCATATTGCCGGGCCACGGGCCCTCCTGCGGCTTCATGATGCCCCCATTGATGCCCCCTTCGCCTCCCGTCTGCACCATGTGGTAGCTCAGCTCGGGAATGTTCTGGATCTGCCAGTCGAAGACCTTGCTGTAGAAGTCGGAGGTCGTTTCCGGGTTCTTCGACCAGAGTTCGAAGTGAACGACGGGCTGTCCCATGGCTTCCCCCTATGGATGGTTCGTGGTGGTGTGGTGGTTCCTGCTTCCTCGTTCGCCGCACGATGGTGCCGCGTACCGGGCGTGTCCGGCGTGCCGGACGTATCCGGCGGACCGGGCCGGCGGATCACGCCCCTTCGTGGTGGCCACCCTCATAGCCGCTCCACCCGCTCGACGTTCAGCGTGCAGACGCCGTATTCCTCGTCCACCGTTCCCGCGAGCAGGAACGGCCGCGTGCTGGTGAGGAGGTGGCAGAACCGGTCGTAGGCGCGCGGGAAGAAGGTCGCGTCCACGAGGCCGGTCGTGTCCTCGAACGTGACGAACTCCATCGGCTCGTCGTGCTTCGTGTGAACGAGCTTCGACGTGACGTGCCAGCCGAGGAGCGTGACGCGGCGGCCGGCGTGCTTCTCGAGATCGCGCGCGGGGATCACCCCCCGGCCGTGCATCGCGCGTTCGTAGGGCTCGATCGGGTGGGTGCTCATGAGGAACCCGAGCGTCTCGATCTCGTGGCGCAGCATCGTGGGGCGGTCGTAGGGCGGGGCTTGCGGCACCTCCGGAGGTAGTGGTTCGAAGAGCGTGAGTACTCTGAATCCGAGGACCTGCTTTCGGGCGAGCGCCGGCACACGGCGACCGCGTACGTCACGTTCGTGGCGCTCGACCCGGTGACCCGCCGTCCGTCGCCGGTGCCGCCGCTGGTGCTGGAGACCGACGCAGACAAGGCCGAGCACGCGCAGGCGCTGGAGCGCCGGCGCCGCCGTTTGGAGCATCGCGACGCCGCACGCCGCGCGGCGCGAGCGAACTAGAGATTGATGTCAGTCGTCGCCTGGAGCGGACTCGAAGTTCCCTACACCTTCTCCGCCCCGGCCGACCTCGCACATCCGCCACTGTTGAAGAATGACTCGAACCTTCCGGGTACATTCGAGGCCACGCTGACCGCCGCGCCCGCGCGCCTGACGTTGAAGCCGGGTGTCACCTCGGACGTCCTTGCTTATAACGGATCCTCCCCGGGACCCACGCTCGAGCTCATAGAGGGAGAGCGGGTCATCATTCACTTCCGGAACGATCTCGCCGAGCCGAGCACGATTCACTGGCACGGTATTCATCTCCCGGCGAGCCAGGATGGGAGCCCC
>DATIQI010000337.1:0-5428 GCA_035470985.1 Acidobacteriota bacterium | reverse complement strand
GGGGCGCCGACCCGCGCGGCGCCCAGTTCGGCCGCCGCCGTGAAGGCGGCGACGACCGCGGACTCTTCGGGGATGAGGGTCTCGTCAAGGTCCCAAACGACGGCGCGAATCATAGAGAGTCTCTCTCGGGTCGGGTGATGGGTCGTGCGGTCAGAGTCCGGCCAGGGCGAGTTCCTCGCCCCGCCGGCGGTATCCGTCGGGGGCGGGGGTCCGCGCGCGATCGTGGTGCTCGACCAGCCGCGCCAAGTATACGCGAAGGGGCGTGTAGCGAAGTCCCAGCTCCGCCTTGCCGCGGCGGTTGTCGGGCTCCGACATCCACCGTTCGCTGAACGGGGAGCAGTCGGGAAGCAACGACTTCGCCTCGAGGACCGCGCGCTCCACGCGGTGGAGGCGGAGATCGCATCGCGCCATCTGGGCCAGGAGGGCGAGGAACTCCTCGATCGTGACGGTCTCGTCCTGCGCGACATTGTACGCGCGACCCCGGCCCGCGTCGGTGCCGAGGAGGGCCGTGATCGCGCTCGCCACGTCTCCGCCGTACACGTGCCTCAGCGCGAGGTGCGGACCCGAGGGAATCAGAATCGGACCTCCGTCGCGCATCCGCGCCAGGTATCCCTCGATCCGGTGGTAGTGGTCGCGCTCGCTGTTCACCATCGGGAGGCGAAGCGTCGTGAAGGGAAACCGGCGATCGCGCCACGCGTCGGCCAGGGCGTCCTCCGCGTCTCGTTTTTCGGCGCCGTAGCGCCATTCCTCGAAGTCGTGGGTGCCGGGCGCGGGAGGCGGGATGACGGGGCCGTCGTACGCCTCTTCGGCGAACGGCCGGGGAAGATCGCCCCGCACGAGATAGACCTGCCCGCTGCTGAGGAACACGTACCGGCCCACGCGGCCGTCCAGGATCGCCGCGATCGCCTTCGCGTCGGGTCCGTTGTAGAGCGTCGTGTCGACGACCAGGTCGAACGAGGCTCCGCCGAGCGCCCGCGCGAGGGCGTCGCGATCGCCGCGGTCGGCCCGCAGGCGCCGAACCTCCGCCGGCAAGTCGTCGGGCGTCACGCCCCGGTTCAACACGGTCACGCGATGCCCGGCTTGGAGAAGCGCGCCGACCATCGCGGGCCCGAGATTTCGAGTGCCGCCGAGAATCAGGGATTCCATGCCCGGCGTACCAGCTCGTTCAAGACGAACCCGCAGCGATCGGCCACGGACGCGCGGGGAACCTCCGCCAGCGCGTAGCCGCAGCGAAGGTACCATCGGGTGAGTTCGTCGTGCACGCGGACCGACTCCTCGAAGGTTTGGTCCCGCTCCTCGTCCATCCGGTAGATCTCGCGCCAGGGCGGGAGCATGAAGACCGTCGGGACGTAGGGGTAACGCCGGACGTACTCGTCGGTCTCGGCGGCGGTGAGGAGCCCGAGCTGGTCCAGCATGCCGAGGGCGTCGAGGATTCCGCGATCGAAGAAGCACCAGCCGCCGTCCGGGGGCGCGTCCCGATAACGCTCCAAGTCCACGCGCAGGATCTCCCGCGCGAACTCCTCCGGGGCGGGGCGCGGGCTCAATCCTCGTCGCAGGCGCTCCTGGATCACCGCGCGGGCGGTTTCCGGCACGTACGGGTAGCCCCGTGCCTCGAGCGCGGTCAGGAGCGCGGTCTTCCCGGCGCCGGGGCCGCCGGTCACCACGACTCGGTGGCTCACGATTCCTTGGCCGCCTCGCGGATCGCGGCCCGCGCGAGCACCCGAGTCGAGTCGAGCACCGGGAGCGGCGACTCCGCGTCGGGGAGGAGCAGGGGCAGCTCGGTGCAGCCGAGGATCACCCCGTCGCCTCCGCGCTCGCCGAACTCCCGGATCAAGCGCTGGGAATACGCGCGGGACTCGCCGGTGAAACGCGCGAAGATCAGCTCGTCGAAGATGATGTCGTTCATGCGGGCGAGATCGGAGGAGCCGGGAATTTCGTGGGCGATCCCCCTTCGGGAGAGATACGGCGGGTAGACGGGCCCCTCCATCAAGGCGCGCGTGCCGAGGAGGAGAAGTCGCTTCAGCCCGCGCCGCTCCGCGTCGGACGCTACTTCCTCGGCGATGTGGAGCCACGGAAGGGGCGAGTGGTCGCGGATCAGGTCGATGGCCAGATGCGCGGTGTTGGCGGGGCAGATGAGGAAGTCGGCGCCCGCCTTCCCGAGTTTCGCGGCCGAGGCGAGGAGGAGGGAGCCCATCCGTTCCCAGTCGCCGGCCTTGGCGAGCGGCAGGTAATCGTTCAGCGAGAACGCGTGGAGCGTCACTTCGGGGTGCCTGTCGGGGCCGAGGACGGCCGGTCCCTCGGCGCAGATCGTCTGATAGCAGAGCGCCGCGCCTTCGGCGGTCACCGCGACGATGCCTATGTGCTTCGGCACTCCACCTCCCACTGCCCGGGCCGGGATCGGCCGGACCGGAATTCTATCCGCCCCGCGTCACGGGCGCATCGGGGTTGTGATCGGCGACGGGTTCGGTTTTCAGGCTCATCGTGCGCGCGATCCTGCTAGTTCCCGCCAGGCGCGGAGCCCCGAAGCCGCGCCAGGCCTCGGCCCAGCGGCCGATAGGCTTCGCCCTTCGTCAGCCAGGAACAGGCGAACGCCACGATGGCGATTGCCTCCGGCACGAAGATGGGAGCGCCCGTGATCATGGAGCTGCCGGCCCAGAGGACGCAGACGACCATCGTCAAGCCGCAGGCGAGACAGACGTCGTCGCGGATCCTCTTGTCGCGAGGCCGGTCGGACCGCTTCGGAATCGCGGACTTTCGGAAGAGCCAGATGGCGAAGACGATGAACGAGATGAAGAGCGCGACCGCCGACACGTAGTGGATGGTGCGAAGCGCATCGCTCCACCAGTCGGGTTTCGTGACGCCGTCGGGGGCTCCGGTCGGGAACAGGGCGACGCCGAGCGCCGCCGTCCCTCCCAGCATCCCGACGATTCGATCCGCGCGGACCCCCTTGTAGCCGGGGTAGGTGAAGAGGAAGAGCGAGAGGGCGAAGAGCACGCCGACGAAGATCCCGACCGCTCCCGTGTAGTAGTAGGCGCTGACGGAGGGGAGCAGATCCCAGCGCGGGAGCGGCTCGGTGGGGCGGAGGCCCGCGACGAGGTAGAGAAGGCAGGGAAGGGCGAGGCCGAGATAACCGATGAGGCGCCGATGGGCGAGCTGGGAGAGTTCGCCCGGGTCCTGGCGGACGCGGCGCCGGCGATCGGCGTCCGCGGACGGATCCAGGCCCGGTGCGCCCGGTTCGCGCCGCTCGTTCACTTGGTCTTCTCTTCCACGTAGCGCCACGGCTCGCCCTTCGTGTGGACGCGGAAGACGACGACCTTCGCGCCCTTCTCGCCGGCGATCGCGCGGTGGCGCTTCTTGAACGGAACGTGCCCGACGGTGCCCGGCTTCCCCTCGATGGCCGGTTCACCATCGATCTCGATCCGCGCGTCGCCCTCCAGGTAGTAGTGGAACTCCTCGCCCGGATGCCAGTGCCGTTCGAGTTCAGCGTGGGGCGGGATTTCCACGATGTCGACGAGGATCTCCCGGCCCGGAGTGAATTCTTCGGCCAGGGCTGTTTGCAGGAGGTTCTTCACGCTGGGCTTCGCTTGTGGCGCGGGGTCGTCGGCTGCTTTCGCCGCGACGAGGGCGGCGGCCAGGAACAAGGCCGGGACGAGGACTCGCAGGCGTCTCATGGGTTCCTCCGTTCTCGGTTCGGAGCCAAGGTGCGCGCGTAGATGTGACAGAGCCCGAATTCGTCGGTGTGCTCGCGCTCGAAGGTCATGCCAATCTTCCGCGCCACGGCGACGGATGCGTCGTTGCCCGGCGTGATCAGGCAGATCAAGCGGGTGAGGCGCAGGGTATCGGTCGCGTAGCGGACGATACCATTGGCCGCCTCGGTGGCGAGTCCTTCGCCCCATCGGGACTTGTCGATCAGAAACGCCAGCTCGACCTCCTCGCGACCGTCGATCGTCCACGGCAGGAGCCCGCAGCGACCCAGAAACGCCCCGGTCGAGCGCTCGACGGTTGCCCAGAGACCCAGTTCGGGGTATCGCGGGTGGCCGTTCAGGAACCACTCGAGTTCTTCCTTGGTCTCCTCGTAGGTCCGTGTCCCGTCGGGGAAGTACCTCCGGGTCTCCGGGTCGCTGTAGAGCGCGAAGAGGGCGTCGAGGTCGCCCGGCTCCAGGCGACGAAGGGTCAAGCGATCGGTTTCGAGGATGAGCATGGCGTGTCCGGGTGCGGGGCGCGGATCAATCCGGAATCTGCGCCTCGACCAGCATCGCGAGGAGCGCGAGCGATTCCTGCCAGCCGAGGTAGCACGCCTCGACGGGGATGACTTCGGGGATGCCCTCTTGCACGATCGACACGTCGGTGCCGCAGAAGACGGATTTCAGGTCCACCGTGGTGATCATCGTGCCGGGCAGATTGGCGTCGTCGAAGACATCCGTGTTCTTGATGCGCTCGTTCGGCACCAGCTCGAGATACTTGCCGCCGAACGAGTGGCTCTTGCCCGAGGACAGGTTCGTGAACGACATCCTGTAGGTCCCGCCGACCTTCGCGTCCACGTGGTCGATCCTGCCGGTGAACCCGTGCGGCGGAAGCCACTTCACCATGGCGTCGGGATCGAGGAAGGCGCGATAGATGCGCTCGGCGGGAGCGCGGAGGACGCGGTGGAGACGGACGGTGTTGGTGGGCATGGCGGTGATACCTCCTTGAGTTCGTCGGGCGCGGATCGGCGCCGCACGTCACGGGACGTCGAGGAACTCCTCGATCAACCCCACGGTCAGTTCGGGATAGCGAGTCGGCCGCTGCGTCATGACCTGTTCGCCGATGTAGTCGCCGTGTCCTCCGGGCAGGACGAGCAGGCGCGCGCCCGGGATGAGGCGGGTCAGCTCCACGGCGTGCTCCGGCTTCGCGACGTCCCGGTCCCCGATGACGATCAAGGTCGGGGCGCGGACCGACGCGACCAGAGCGTCGGGCACATCGGTGAAGTTCCGCATCCGGTTCGCGTCCTTGTCGTGCATGGTCCGGAGCTTCGACTCGTCCGGGTTCACCCGGAGGAAGGCGTCCTTCAGCGGTTGGGGCATGTTCGAGAAGTCGGCCTGCTTCATGTACGCCCAGAATTCCGGCGGCGCGCCCTCCCGCTTGGTGAAGGAGGAGGCGAAGACCAGCTTGCGCACGAGGTCGGGATGCCGGATGGCGACCTGGAGCGCGACGCTCGCGCCGTTGCTGAAGCCGAAGAGATCCGCCTGGCGGATCTTCAGATGCCGGAGGAGCGCCGCGACATCGTCGGCGGACGTTTCGAACGCCACGGGCGCGTCACGGTCGGTCGTTCGGCCGTGGCCTTGCTCTTCGATCGCGACCACCTTTCGGCCGCGGGCGAAGTCGGGGAGGATGCGGCCGAACGTGACCTCGATGGTCGAGCCCCCTCCGTGGAGAAGCACGAGAGGGA
>DATIQI010000336.1:0-15103 GCA_035470985.1 Acidobacteriota bacterium | reverse complement strand
AGGGCGTTTCACCCTCGCGATTGTGGCTCTCCTGTGGCTTAACGGAATCGCGACGCGCGATCGTCCTGAAAATGGTGACAAAGGTGACAAAAGCCCCCGGGAGCCTACAGGAACGTGGGGGAAGTCCGGCGGAACGTGGTGACAAAGGTGACAAAAGCCCCCGGAGCGGCGATCTGCTCCGGGGGCGTGCGTTGAGGCGGGATACTACGCTTTCGCTGCCCTGGAGCCGTCTGTGGCGGCCACGTCTGCGCGTGTTGAGTGGGCGAGTTTCTGGATGCCGTCCACGAGGTCCTGGTCGCTCACGATCGAGTAGCGGTCGAACATACTCCTGGTCCGCCATCCCGCCAGCTTCATGATCTTCCCCTCGTCGACGCCCGCCCGGACGAGCGCCCACGTGGCGTAGCGCTTGAGGTCGTGGACGTGGAAGTCGGCGACCTTGGCGCGCTTGCACGCCCGATCCCACGTCCCGGAGTACTCGGAGTAGGGGAGGGCCGCGGGCCGGCCGTTCGGTCCCTCACCCACGTACCAGAAGACGTGCTCCACGATCGCGCCGTGCTCGCGCTGCCAGTCGTCCGTGAGGCGGCGGCGTTCGGCGATGATCTCGGCCAGGGCAGGGTGTTCCGCGTAGGGCAGCACCCGAGCAACGCGGCCGCTCTTGTACTCGACCGCCTCCTGGCGGATCCGGCCGGTTTGCTCGTTCACCTGACGCCACGAGAGATCGAGGGCTTCGCGCACGCGCCAAGGGACGATGCTCAGGAGCCGCATCGCCGCTCTGAGGTCGTCGGGGAGTTCGCGGAGCACGGCCTTGACCTCATTCTCGGACGGCAGACGCGTGCGGGTGTTGTTCTCGGCCAGGAGTTCGATGTAGGGCATGGTCACGAGGCGCCGCTTGCGGATGGCTAGGCGGAAGGCGCGCTTGAGGCATCCGAGTTCGCGGTTCACGGTTCCGGGGGAGATGGTGCGCGGCTTGATCGGTTCGCCGTTCTTGCCCTTGATCGGTTCGCCCCTCGTGTCGGTCTTAGGGCCGACCGTTTCGGCGAGGCGAGCGTGGACGTACTTGTCCAGCTGTCCGCCGATCGCGTCGGCCGTGACTTCCGCTCCGATGAGTCGCTCGAGGTTCGAGAAGCACTCCTCGACGCGCGGGAGGTACTTCCGGCCGTTCGCCTGGACGTCGGCGACCATGATCCCCTTGAGTTCGGTCAGCGTCATGCGTGACGCGCCAGGGGCGTATATGCCGGAGTGGATCTCGGCGTGGCGCCTCTTGAGGAGGTCGATCGCGGTCTGCTTCACGGTGGAGTAGGACGACTCGCGGATGCGCGTTCCTTTGTGGGTCAAGTAGATCCACCAAATGTCGCCACGCTGCTGGATGCTGCCCATGCCCTTCGGGGCGCGCTTCCGGCGCTCCCGAGCGGGGCGTTTGGCGAGGTTTTCGGTCATCGCTTTCCTCCTTTTCGGCGCGGCGTGCGGGGGCTACGCTTGGGCGCTGTTTCGGGGAGCAGGTCACGGACACGGCATCCGAGGACAGCCGCGAGCCGTTCCAATAGTTCGAACGACGGACGTCTATTCCGGATCTCGAGGCGGCCGATCGTTGCGAGCCGGACGCCGGCCCGCTCCGCCAGCTCGGCTTGGGTGATCCCAAGCCGGCCACGGCGCCGCTTTAGCTCCTCCGCGAAGGCGTTCCACTCGATGGACATGTCGGTATTATTACCTCGACGGTAATGTAAAGGGAAGGGGTGTTGCTACGATGGGTTCCATTGTCGCCGAGCTGGTTCGGGCCGCCACGGACGAGCACACTCGTACGTCCGTTCTGCTACGAAAGGCACTGGTCGTCGCTCGGAAGTTGCGCGTGAAGGATTTCGAAGAATGGATCGGCCACGAACTCGATGGGTACCCCGAAGGGGCGACGTATCCGGCGTATCGGAAGGTCCGCGGGCGCGTGATGTACCACAACCCGTACCATGGACTCCAGCCGGTGATTTTCAGGGACACGAAGCAGGAGCGGTCCTTCGCGATCCGGCCCGCTCGGGACACTGTGGCGCAAATCGAAGCGATGCTGGATGGTGACAAGCACAAGTCTGAATTCATGATGACCTTCCCTGCGGCCGTTGGGGCGAACATGATGGACGCGGCCGGAACTCCGAGCCCGCCGGTCCTCGTTTTCGCGCCCTCGCAGCTTGAGGGAATCCTGGATTCAGCCCGGAACATCGTGCTCCGGTGGGCGCTTAAGCTTGAAGACGACGGAATCGTCGGTGAGGGTCTTTCTTTCACCGAGGCGGAGCGGCAGGTTGCCGCGGCTACGCCATACACTGTGAACAATTTTTACGGCGATGCGACGGGCGTACAGATTCAGCAGGCGACCACGAACTCGACACAGGCGCTGACTTTTGAGGGTGTCGATATTGGACAAGTCCAGGCATTGATCGAGGCTGTCCGTTCCACAAAGCGCGACCTCGGCCTCACCGAGGAACAGGGGAAAGAACTCGATGCGGAGGTCGTTACTCTGGAGGCGCAGGTCCGGTCGCCGAAACCGAAGCATGTGGTACTCCGCGCCGGCCTCCGCTCTGTTCAGGCGATCCTCGAAAATGCGGCAGGAACAGCGGCCGCCACTGCGATCATGCACAAGTTCGCCACGCTGTTCGGCAGTGGAGGAGGTTGATGTGTGTCATGGGGACCTGGACTCGATCAGCCGCTCGACCAGCTCGCGCTCGAAGAGCATCGTCTTCGCATTGAAGCGTCGCGCCGCGCCCGCGAGGAGTCCTTTCCCGCTCGCGTTCCTGTAGACCCACTTCACGTTGCGGCGGAAGATCGCTGCGACCTCCTCGGGCGTGAGGAACCGGTGGGCCTTCAAGTCGTGGATGTTCACCCTGGTCGCCCCTCGTGTGCCGCCGGATTCACGTCGAACCGTGCCGACTCCGGCCGGCCGCGGGTGCTCTCCGCCTGCTCCGCGGGCCGGATCCAATCGTTCTCGGCCAGGAGCGCCAGCGCGTCGTCCCAGTCCTCCGGCTTCTCGACCTGGCGCCGTAGGTGACGGTGCAACTCGCGCCGCGTGAAGTCCTCCACGCGGTTCCGGCGGATCCACGCTAGGACGTGCTCGGCCCGTTCCGCCTCCGGACCCCCGCCCATCATCGCGAACGCGGCGAGGCCGTGCGGGATGACGAACTCCCGCACGATGGCGAGCGCCGTCTCCGTCGTCGTCGACGCGATCGGCTCGCGCCACGGCTCCGGCCGCCCTGCCCGCTCCGCGAGGTGGAGTAGAGCCGCGATCCGGACCGCCTGGCCGCGTAACTTTCCTGCCCAGTCAGCGACGTGCGCGAGGTCGCCCGCCGGCCCGAGGCGTGGCTCGATCTCCGCCATGAACCCGAAGAGCCGCTCCCGGGCGTCGGCGCCGAGTTCCAGCACGTTCGGGGCGGGCGCGCCCGTCGCGTCCGTCGTGAAGTCGAACTCGAGCAACCGTCGCATGCGGTCCCGATACTCGCCGGCCACGTGCGCGGGGCACGCAGCGGCCCTCACGTCGCGTTCGCCGACGGCGCTCCGCGGGACCGCGTAGATGAACCGGGCGAGCAGCCCCTCGCCGCGGAACTCGGGCGTGTTCCGAAGGGCCGAGAGGACCGATGGCTGCACCATGAGCCCGAGGGTGATCGAGGCGTTCGGGACGAAGACGGGCTCGCGGCCGACCCGGTTCACCCGGATCGTCCCCGCGTTGTGCCCGTGCTTGTACGCCTCGAAGATCGGCGCCCCGTCCTTCACGTAGCGACCCGCCATGTTCTTGAACACGCCGCCCTCGTCCGACATCACGGCGATCCGGCCGTAGTTCTCGACGAGGAGCCGTCCGAGCGACTCCTCGGTCACGTCGCCGGCAATGAGCTGCGGGGCGCGTGGGCTCGGCATCGCGTCGAGTTCGCGCGCGACCTTCTCCGTCTCGGCGAGCAGGTCCCGGCGATCGACCTCGCTCTCGGCCTTGGCCGCCTTCCTCCGGAGCGCGTCAAGGCGCGCTTTCGCGTTGGCGCGCTTGTTCTCGGCGTCCGCGATCCCGGGCCGCATCGCGACGGCGCGGTCCCGCTCCCACGATTCGAGAGGGGACAGCGCCATCTTGAACACCGGCGTCTTGAGGTTCGCCGATGGCAGAGCGACCACCGCGTACAGGTTCACCGGCTCGCACCAGTTGTCGCGGACGTGGACCGACACCTTGCGCGCGAGGGCCGCGGCGACCGAGGCGAGCGCGATCAGTCCCGAAAGGGCACGGGGCGTCTGCGTCTCCGTCGCGGCCGCGTCGACGAAGTCGCGGAGCCACGTCGGCAGGCGGTGCGTGGGGAAGTCCGGCACGTCCGACGCGTCCGAGAGTGGAGTCGGCGCCGGCCAACCCCACGGGGGAGCCTCGCGTGCGAGTTCGAGTAGAGCGGCCTTGGTGCCGCCTGCGGCGAGGAAGTCGGACACGTCTCCCTTGGGCGGAATGCCGGGCAGGTCGTCCAGGACCCTCACCATCGCAACCTTTCCACGGAGGGACGCCACGACCCGGCGCGCGTGACGGCGCCCGGGTTCGTCCGCATCCGGTATCACGACGACCTCGCACGCACCCTGGAGGAAGGCAGCATGCTCGTCCGTCCACTTCCCGGCTCCGCCGGCGTTCGTGGTCGCCACGAGGTCGAGCTTCGCGAGGGCGTCGGCGTCCTTCTCGCCTTCGGTGACGAAGATCGGGAGCGGGTACTTGCCGGCCTTCTGGAGGCCGACAGCGGCGACGACTTCGGTCAGCCGGTACGGGATTTTCCGGACGCCTTCGACGGAGTGGATCCACGGGTCGGCGTCGGCGGGGTCGGCGCCGGGGCGAGGGCGGCGCTGGCGGAAGTTCTTGTGTTCGTCGCGCTGGACCTGGAACAGGAGGGTCCCGTTCTCGTCCCGGTACTCGTACGTGGCGACGACGGCGCCCCAAGGGCGTGACCCCTTCGCGTCGCCGCGGCGTCCGGTGGGGAACGCCCCGTCCGCGCCCTTCACGTACAGGTCGGAGTATCTGAGGCCGACCTTTTCGACCACGTCCCGGGCTCCGCATCCGGCGTGACAGTGCAGGAGGGTGCCGTTCGCGCCGTCAGCAACGTGGAGGCTGTTGCGGTTGTCGTCGTGGGCCGGGCACTTCGCGTTCCACCCGGTCCCGTCGGGGCGGACGTCCCGGAGCCGACGGAGGACTTCGGCGGTGGTGGCGTTCACGTTTCACACTCCGCCGACCGCCAAGGGCCGATCGTGCCGCGGGCGACCTCGACGATCACCCATCTAAGCGCGCCGTACTCCTCCTGCGCGTCCAGGTCGTTCAGGAGTTCGGCGAACCGCTCGGCGCGATGCCGATCCGGAAACCGCCTCGACCGCGCGCGTCCGGAGGACTCTCGTGCCCAAGAGACGCGCCAAAGCGTGAGGCGCCGGAGTAGGCCCTCCGGCTTGACGTGACGCGTTCGGCGGGGTAGCGTGGGCATGTAGTCTCCTATCGAGCTCGCCGCGTCTCCCTCCAAGGATCCGGCGGGCTCGGTGCTTTTCCTACGGTGATCCGTCCGACGTGCCGGGCTCCGGCGCCGCCTCCGCGGCCGGCTCGGGCTCGGCGGCCTTCTCACTCCGGCCGAACCGCAACGGCCTCAGCTCGGCGGCCTCCAGTTTCAGTCGGAGCACCTCCGCCTCGGCCAGCGCGGCACGCAGCCGGTCACACTCGGCCTCCGCCTCGTCCGCCTGCCGGCACAGGTCCGCATGCAGCACCGCGAGCGATCTACCATCGAAGTTCGACGGAACGTCGGCCCGCACGCTGACGAACCCGATCAGCCCGAGGCGGAGGAGTCGGCGCAACGTGTCACGCGTCGCCTCGCGCTCCGTGTCGGGCGGGGGAGGGGGAGGCGCCGATGCGTGCACGCGGTCCTGGAGCTTGTCCACGAGCATGAGGAGCTGCGCCTTGACGGCCGGCGTAGTGTCCGACGCCTCGAGCGTTTCCACCGCGACCTTCAGCAGGCGCGGCTCCAGCCCGTCGAGATTCGCGAGCATGCGCTGAATTGCGCGGCGGCGGGCCTCCTCGCGCGTCGGCCGCCCACCCTTGCCCGGGACCGTCACTCCGTCACCTCACGCGCCCGCGACGGCACGGCGGCGCCCCGTGAGGGGAACCGCCGGCCGTGCGGTACTCGAGGAGGAGCGCCCGAAACTTGGACACAACGCGCCTCGGGGCCGGGCGCGGTCACGACTTGCCCCCTGCGGAGCGATCGAGGCTGGCGAGAAGTCCCTCGATTTCGGCGATGGACGCCCGTCGTTCGGCGTACGTGTCGCCCACGAGTGCTACGACCGAACGACAGAGCTTGAGGACCTCGTCCAGGCGCGGCTGTACCGCGGCCAGCGCGGCGTCCGTCGCCTGCAGGGCGATCCTTTCCGCTGCGACCGCGGAGATTCGCTGTTCGAGTCGTGCGACCTCCCCCAGGCACAGGGCGTTCCACACGGCCCGACGCCGGAGCCGGACGCGCGCCCACCGGGGGAGACACCCGAGCACGAGCGCGCGCAGGTGCGCGACGCGACTAGATCGCCTCTTCATCGGACGGGGACCCGATGCGAGTAGGGCGGTTTTGGCGGTGCCGTCGCGGCCGGAGCCGGCGGCGCCGTGGGGCGCAGGCGTTCGCGCTCGTCGACGTGCCACACGGCGCGCGGGTCTCCCATGAGGAGCCCGAACATTTGGTCCCTCTGGACCGCGCGCAGATCGACCCGCTCGAGGGCGGCCGCATCGCACGTCACGAGGACGGAACCATCCGCGCCCCGGATCTCGAACGGCCCGATCGCGGCGAGGACCTGGCGGAGCACGTCGAGCACGTCGAGGTGAATCGAGCGCGGCCGGTTGCCATCTGCACGCACGGGGCCGAGCTGCACCGGACCGTCGGGCGTGATGGCGAACAGGACGAGGTCGCCGATGGAAAGCGGTCGTTCGACCTTCGGGGTTGCGGGAGTCGTTTCCACTTACGCGTCCTCCCCTAGCGGCGGGCCGCCGCGTTCGAGGCCAGCGACCTGGCCGGCCAGCTCGCGGTCGTACATGGCCTTGAGCGCGGGGTGGGACGTCGCGACGATGGCCGCGGCCTCCGTGACCGACGTGCGCCCGTTGTCCCGCTGGCGGACCTCGTCGACCTTCTCCATGAATTCGGCGACAGCGCCGGTTCCGGGGCTCGCCGCCGCTGCGGCCCTCGACGCCGGCGGCCGCGACGGCTCGCCCGCGGGCGCGGGGCGCACGTCACGCAGTGCAAGCGGTGTCTCGAAACCGTCGCCGCGTGCCGCGCGCTCGTTCAACACCCGCAGCGCACGCCCGCGGGCCGGCGAGTATGCGCCCCGCTCCGACTCGAACGCCGACGCGAGTCGCGGGTCGTTGTCGAATACGGCGTCGAGCGCTTCGTGGAACGAGAGCGTACGATCAGCGCGCTGCAACTCCTTCGCGCGCCGATGCACGACTTCAGCAAGCGTCAGCCCTCGTTCCGACTCGGACAGGGTCCGCTCGACGCGGCCCAACGCCTCGGCGTCACGCACGAGCTGGTCCGCGGCGGCGAGCAGCACCGCCTGGCGCGTCAACTCCCTATTGCTCATGTTCACCTCCAAATGAGAGAGCCGTCCCGGGGCTTGCGGCCCGGAACGGCTCGGGATCGCTGCCCTTCATCCCTAAAAGGCGGGTGAGCAGCGTGGAGGTGGGAAAAATCTTCTAGGAGGGCGTGGCGCCTCCTGCGACGAGCTTCATGCGGTCCCGGACCTGGCGGGCGATCTCTTTGCGCTCGGCCGGGACCGCCGCGACGGCCGCGACGACGTCCTCGAAGTCAATCGGTTCACCGCCCTCGATTCGGCGTCGCAGCTCCTCGAGGACGCGGCGCACCTTACCGCGGGCCTGTGTCCCGGCAATGGCCTTGTTCAACAGTTTGAGGGTCTCGAGGGTGATCCGCGCCCGGAGCAATTCCTCCTCGGGCGTCGGTGCCGCGTCGGGGAACGAGTCCATCGAGCGCCCGGGTTTGTCCTCATCGGGCACGCTCGGCCGCAGTAGCTCCACGCTTGAGCGTTCACGGTCGACACGCTCCGAATCCGCAACTTGCCGAGCAGTCTGCCTCCGAGCAGCCCCGGCGACGTAACGCGGGCCATCCTTGACTGGCTTCCGCGTCCATGCCGGTTGCCCGAGGACGCGCCACAGGGCGTACAACTCCTCACTACGACCACGCCCGAACCCGAGCATGTCCGCGACGTCCAGGAGGCGCCGGCCTTCGCCGACCTCGCCCTCGGCGAGCTTGACGGCAAGTCGCTCGTGATCGTGGCGAGCCCCCAGCGGCTCCACACGCTCCAGCGCCGCCCGGGCCGCGACCAACTCGCGCGAGAACTGCGCGACGACCCCGTCTGCGCCGGGACGCCCCTCGACGGCGGCGCGCACAGAATCGGCCGCCGCACGCGCTCGGTCGACTACCACGCCGAGCGCTTCGCCCTCGTCGAGGACGAGCATCCCGGCAATGGACCGGCGGACCTTATCTTCGACGTTGCCGCTCATGGGGGGCACCCTACGCCCGGCCACGATCGGGGTCAACTCGCGCCTCCGTGGCAAAGGAGCCAGCAGATCAGCCGGGGAAGCGGATCCAGCATCTTCCACAACCACGAGCATGAGACCGCGACCGCAGCCACGAGCATCGCCACCGAAACCGCGTCGGCGATCAGGTGCCAGCGAGGGGGACGGGGAAGCGCATCCCGCCAGGTCGCTTCGAACGCGTCGAACTCACGCCGCGCGGCCGCATTCGCCTGGAACAGGCAATTGGCGTCGGCCGACTGCCGCGACCCGATGATCTGGACGTGAAGTGCGAAGTTGTAAAGGAAAACGACCCCGACGTAGTCGAGCTGCTCTTGGGTCAGGGGCACTCCCTCCCGGACCCAGGCCGGGTGGAGTCCCGCCAGGAGCCGGGGATCGGCGGTCACGAACTGGGCCCGCTCCCTCTCCGCCTTCTCGATCGCGACCATCGCGGAATTTAGGAGCGCGAACGGCCCGAGCAAGGGGCCAAGGTACGCGGCGTACTCGGAACTGCCCAAGGCCCCGATCGCCTCCCTCGTGAGGGGCCGCACCCCACGGAGGGGGATGAGCCATTCGTGGAACCTCGGATCGTTACGGTAGTGCTCGTGAGTGGCCGCCTCGTCGCCGTGCGGTGGGTACCCTTCTCCGTCCGGACCCCTCGCCCACACACCGGCGAGATTCAACTCGTGGCGGAGACCATCGAGGACTCCCTGGATCCCACCCTCGAGTCGGTCGCGAGCCCGTCGCTCGTCGCGCGTATAGGACCGCCATGCCGCCGATAGCGCGCCGAGCGCCGCCACGGAGGCGAGAATCGTGGCCGAGTCGACGAGCGACGGGGCGTGGATCGGCTGAAACATGCCGGGGACGCTACCCGACGCGGGTCGGGCTCGTCCAGCCGACCTTTTGTCACCTTTGTCACCATTTTCAGGGTGATCGCACTCTCACTTTTCCGGGCGGGAGTTACGTCACCATCGTCACCACGCAGGTAAAGGTCCTGTTGAGATAGGGTGGGTGTTCACGTTCTCCACGCTCGCGGCAGCCATTGTGGCTTATCTGTGGCTTACCGTAAGGGACCAACGGGCTTGAGAGGGACACCCCGCCCCCCTCACGGGGCCGTTTCGAGGTGTGGAAGCCCTTGCGCGCGCGGACCATGCGAGACTGTGGAGACTGTGAAGGACTGAGAGAGACTCGCGGCGAATCGGCCTCTTTTGTGTTCCTAAACCGTTGGCCGGGTGTTCGACTCACCCCGGGGGCACCAACTTCATCTCACCGGCGCCACCCACAATCGCCGCCCACCGGGATTCCGATGGGCGGCGATGTCACTCGAAATTCAACGCGCGGGGGCGCGACCCGGCTACCGCGTCTTCCCGCGCCCCTTGTTCTCCTCGTTCTTGTTCGCATCTTGAGCCTGCTTCGACTTGCCCGTCTCGTGCTTGTTGGCCATATCGTCCCGCTTCGCCTTCCGCTCGTGTTCCTGCTTCAAGGCTTGTTCGTGCTTCTGCCTCTTCGGCACGTCGGCCTTCATGTAGTCGAGCGATCCTCGAGCGCCGCGCTTCATGGCGTGGAATTCGTCGGAGCCGGGCTTGATCCCCATCTCCTGCGCCATCACGCCCCAGCCCTTGCCCCTGTTCTGCTGGTAGTCCTCGGCGACACCGAGAATGGAGCGATTCTTCACCTTGGCGAGCGCCGAGGCCATGTAGAGGTCGGAGTAGCCGAGACCGAAGCGATCCTTCGCCTGCCGGAGGTCCTGCTCGGGGATCCCCTGCCTGATGCTGAGCTGGCGGTAGTAGCCGTCGGGATCCGCGTTCGCGGATGCGTTCAGGTTCTCGAGCATGGAGTCGAACCCTCGATCCCCGGTCACGCCCGCCGGCTTGGCGCCCAAGCCGTAGGCTTGCCCCGCGAAGAGGGCGAGGGCCAAGGAAATCGCGAATAGATTCTTCATTTGTTCCTCCACTGAATGGGGCCGCGCCCGGAGCGACCGCTCATCGGCCATAGGTCGCGTACCGTCCGCCGTGCGCGCATCGGGATGCGGGCCGGATGCACTTCGCGCGTCGAGGAGGGGAGGCCAGTTTCGTGCCACGGCCACGGGCGCGTCATCGAATCCCCAAATGCCATGGGAGCGCGGGCGATGGGGGATAAGAGGGTCCGCGTCGAGCGGCCGAGCGCACGGGATTCTGGCGAGGCGACGTGGAGCCTTTCACACGCGACTGTAAGAACTTCAATCCACACCTGGGTTGGGCACTCGGAACGACCCGGGTGTAGAGCGGACGCGAACGCCCCTACTTCCGCTCGAAGATCATCGTCCCGTACGCCTGGTCCTTCTCCCACGTGATCAGCAGCTCGGTGGCGGCGAAGCTGAATTTGCGCGCCCGGGAGAGGAGGTCGAGGTAGCGCGTCTCGACCGACATCGCGGGCTCGGGGCACGCGCGCATGGTCGCCTGGATGGGGCCGAGCCGGATGTCGCCGGCGAGATCGCCCGACTTGTGGGGGACCGAGTAGCGGTTGCACCCCGCGTCGCCCGAGAGAATCGAGCCTTCGAGGACGAGCGTGACCTCCACGCTGTCCGCGAGTCGCTCCTCCCAGTTCCACGAGCGGAGGATCCACGTCCCGCCGCCGAGCGCGGCGGGGGAGAGACGCTTCGCGGGCGCCTTGGACGGAACCTCGGTCAGTCCCTTCGTGCTCAGGGTGAACGTCCGGGTGAGCCAGTCGCCCGGGCAGCAGCGCGCGTCGGGTTCTCCGACTTGGATCACGTCGAGCACCAGACGCCCCTTCGCGATCGAGACGGCTCGCACCTGCACCTGGTCTCCCAGCAGGGCCGTGGCGACGTTCTTCACGCCGCCCTCCGCGCGATCGATGACCGCCGCGAACAGGAGTTCGCCGCTACCGCCCAGACCTTGCGCCAGGAAGACGACCGCCTCATCGTCGCCATCCCTGTCGAGGTCGCCGGTAAGCCGATAGCGGCGCACCCACGTCACACGGGGTCGAATGTTGCTGCCTTCCACGAACGGAGGGCCTTCCCACACTCCGTTCACGAGGGTCACGGAGGAGTCGCCCTCCAACCCGGAGTAGGTCGCCCCGGCCAGTTCCTCGAGCGTCGGGGCGGGGGAGACCGCGAGGGCCGGGGCCGCCACGACTCCAAGCAGGCAGGAGAAGAGGGCCGCGGCGACCGCGCGCCGAACCGAAACGAAGAACCGCCGCGGATCGCCGTCCACACGCATCATCCTTCGAGGATGAGCCGAGCGCCGGTGGCGGTCAACGCTCCCGAAGGACCACGAGCCGCCCCTTGCGGCTTGCCTTCCGGTGGAGGATGGCGGCATGCTCCCGAACCATGCCGAGCAAGCGCCGATCCCAGCGCCGGACCGCGCCGTCCCACGCCCCGCGCCCAACCAGCGCGGGAATCGACGCCCGCCTCGCCGGGTGGGTTCCGTACGCCATCCTCTCCGCGCTCGTCGTCGGGGCCGTCGCCTACTTCCTGAACCGCGAGTGGGAGATCGCCACCCTCTGGGGGTTCTCGCTCGACGATTCGTGGATCCACGCGGTCTTCGCGCGGAACATCGCGACGGGGAACGGCTACTCGTTCAATCCCGGCGAGCCGGTCTCGGGCTCGACCGGCCCGCTCTATTCGCTCATCCTCGCGCTCCTCTACGCGGTCACGGGCGAAGTCGTCTGGCCGGCGAAGATCTTCGGCGTGGCGTGCCAGATCGCCTCGACGCTCTTCATCTATCGCGCGGCGCTCCACCTGGAGCCGGGCGCGCACCTGAAGTCGCTCCTCGTCGGGGCCCTCGTCGGAATCTCTCCCTCGCTCCTCTGGGCGTCCCTCTCCGGGATGGAGATCTCGCTCTACCTCCTCTTCGTCTGCTGGGGGATCGAGCGCTACCTGGCGGGGAAGGACGTCACGGCCACCGCGATCTGGAGCGCGGGCATCTGGGTGCGCCCCGACGGGATCTTCCTCGTCGCGCTCTCGATGCTCGGGCCGCGACGCACGCTCTGGAAGCGGGCGGCCTTCGCGATCGCGGCGCTCCTGCCCTTCTTCGCCTTCAACTGGTTCCTGGGCGGCTCGATCTTCCCGCAGACCGTCGGGGCGAAGGCGCATCTCGGAATCGATCTGCACGAGCGGACCTGGAATCTCGTTCGCGAGTGGTCCACGATCTGGGGCCTCCCGTACCGGAAGTGGGATCAACTCGAGCATCCCGCGATCCTCTTCCCGTGCCTTCTCGCGGGGTCCGTCCTCCTCGCGCGCCGGCGCCCGGTGATCGGCCTCTACTTGATCGGGCTCCCGCTCGCGTTCTCGCTCTTCCGCGATCACAGCGGCTCGCACAAGCGCTACCTCCTCTACGTGATTCCGTTCGGGATGATCGCGGCGATGGCGGGGCTGACCTGGCTGACCCAGCAGATCGAGGGGCGCCGAGCGCGCGCCGCGTTCCTCGGCGTGGCCGCGGTCGTCCTCGTCTGGCAGGGATGGATCGCATCGGAGAAGGCGACGAACCACGGATGGAATGTCCAGAACATCAACATGATGCAGCGGCTCCTCGGGCTGACCGCGGCGGAGGTGACGCAGCCCGGGGACGTGATCGCGGCCTCCGACATCGGCGCGATCGGCTACTTCAGCAACCGGAAGATCGTGGACCTCATGGGGCTCGTCGCGCGCGCGCGGTCGCTGCCGGACAATCTCAGCCACTACGAGCCGAAGCTCATGATCATCATCGTCGACTGGTTCACGACGGACGCGCGGAAGGACCCGGCCACCGGCTTCTACGCGTACTACGACTCCGACTCCACGCACAAATACACGGCCCTGGCGGCCGTCGAGCTGAGCCACAACACGATCTGCTCGGCCGACCAGATGGTCGCGTTCGTGAGACAGAAGCCGGGCGATCCGCCCCCGCCGCTCTACTTCGAGCGCTTCTAGGGGATCCCGCCGGAGGCGGCTACGGCTTCGAGCAGGTTCGGATCCCGAAGGGGAGATAGGCGGGGCAGAAGCGACACAGGGCCGTGGCGAGCGGCAGGAGGCCGAGCAGGCCCCACCACGACTTGTAGTAGATTCCCGCCGCGATGATCCCGAGTCCGAGGACGATCCGAAGGACTCGATCGGCGCCTCCTACATTCTGAATCATGACTCCTCCCTTCGCCCGGGCTTGGCGGCCGGGCTGCCTACACGTTACCATTACCGAACTTGCGGCACCGCTTCGGGGTATAACCCACCGCGACGCCTGCGACTCACCTCGACCCGATAGACGCCTGACCGGAGGAACGACCCTGTCCCGCCAAGTCCGCTCCCAGCGCCGGTTTCCATCCCTGCGATCCTTGAATCTCGCCGCCGCCGTGGCGGCGTTCCTGGCCCTGAACGCGCTCCCGGCCGCGCCCCACGCGTCGGCCCAGGTCTGGTACATGGGGCAGGCCCCCGACCAGTCGAAGCCCGACACGACCCTCACCATCTCGGTCCACAAGCTCGCGACCGGCGTCTACGCCGCGCGTGTCCGCTACGGCTGGGTCGGCTGGATCGAGCAGGGGAAGGGGATCGTCCTTATCGACGCGGCCATGGACGACTACGCCGCCCGGTCGCTCGAGGACTCGATTCGCGCGCGATCGGGCCCGAAGCCGATCACGCACGTCGTCCTGACCCACGCGCACGAGGATCACGTTCGGGGCGCCAAGCGCTTCATGGACCAGGGCGCCATCCTGGTCGTTCAGGAGCAGAACCTGGCGGTGGTCGACTCGATGCTCGGGCGGCCGGCCCCGGCCGAGGGCGCCAAGGGGAAGGACCCGTCCACCATCGTCGTGAAGCGGATCCACAAGCTCGGGCCGCCCGATCGCGTGGCCGAGATCATCTGGCTCGGGCACCCGGCCCACACGGCGTCGGATCTCATCGTCTACCTGCCGAAGCAGAAGGTCCTCTTCGCCGGCGACGTCGTCTCCAATCGCTCCGTTCCCTGGATGCTCGATCCGGGGATGACCGTTCCGGGATGGAGGGCCTCCGTCGACTCCATCATGACGGCGCGGTTCGACGCGGATTCGCTGGTCCCCGGCCACGGCCGGATCGGATCGAAGCGGGACGCGGCCGGTTGGATGAAGCGCTACCTCCTCGACTCGTGGGAACGCGCGGCCTACTATTCGAGCGCGGGCACGAAGGTGACGAGCTTCAAGGACTGGGGCGATCTCGGGGCCTACACCGACGTGGAGTTCTACAAGCAGACCCACTTCATGAACATGCGGCGGCTCTGGTACGAGACGCAGGGAATCAAGACGCCGGGACGGCCGCGTGCGCGGGCGCTCCAGTGGTGAGACTGTCGCGCGCCTTCGCGCCGCGCTCCTCGCGTCCCTGATCCTCGCGACGCCCGGCCTTATCGGCTGCGGCCGCGAGGCGCCGGGCGCGCGGGAGGCGCGCGAGACCGTCCGCGCGTTCCTCGCGGAGCTTCGCGCGCACGACGAGGCCCGCCTTCGAGGGCGCGCCACCTGCATCGTCCCGAGCGATGGCGTCGCCGACGCCCGGCTTCGTCGCGTGGATCCGCCGCTCGCCCTCCTTCCCTCGACGCTCGATTCGCTGGCCGCCGCCTACACCGGCGCGCGGCTCCGCGC
>DATIQI010000335.1:0-4294 GCA_035470985.1 Acidobacteriota bacterium | reverse complement strand
GCAGCCGCGCCAGCATCTGCTCCACCGACTCGCCCGCGCGCGTCGGGAACGTCGCGCCGGCGGCCGCGGCGCTGGTCACCGCCGACGCGAACGCCTCGGGCGTCGTCCGGAGCACGAACTTGCGCGCGGTCAGGTTGTTGTCCGACGCCTACGAAAAGCTGCTGGGGGCGCACGCGTGAGCTTCGTCGGCCGGAGCGACGCCGAGCGTCGCGCAATGCTGGACCGGATCGGCGTCTCGCGCATCGAGGAGCTCTGGAGCTCGATTCCGGAGGAGTTCCGCGTTCGCGGAGCGCTTCCGCTCCCCGCCCCTCTCGCCGAGTACGAGATCGCGCGCCGCTTCGAGGCCGACGCCGCCCGCAACGCGGACGCCGGCCGCTACGCCTGCTTCCTGGGCGCCGGAATCTACGACCACTTCGTCCCGAGCGCGGTCCGCGCGCTCACCGGGCGCTCGGAGTACGCCACCGCCTACACGCCCTATCAGCCGGAGGTCGCGCAGGGGACGCTGCAGGTCATCTTCGAATTCCAGTCCATGATCCGCGAGCTGACGGGGATGGAGGTCGCCAACGCGTCGATGTACGACGCGGCGACCGCCGCCGCCGAGGCGGCCCATCTCGCGGCGGGGGCGAAGAACCGCCGCCGCGTCGTCGTCTCCGCCGGACTTCATCCGCACCATCGCCAGGTCCTGGCCACGTACGCGTCGGCGGGGAATTTCGACATCACGGAAGTCCCTCTCTCGGGCGGGCGGACGGATCTCGCGGCCGCGAAGGACGCGCTCGGTCCCGACGTCGCCGCGTTCCTCTGGGCGCAGCCCAATTTCGAGGGGATCGTGGAGGACGGCGCCGCGCTCTGCGAGACGGCGCACGCCGCGGGGGCCTATTCCGTCGCGGTTGCCGACCCGATCGCGCTCTCGCTCCTCACGCCGCCGGGCGCCCAGGGCGCCGACGTCGTCGTGGGGGAAGGGCAGTCGCTCGGCGTCTCCATGTCGTACGGCGGTCCGCTCGTCGGGTTCTTCGCCATCCGGAAGTCGGACGTCCGGCGCCTGCCGGGGCGGCTCTCCGGCGTGACGGCGGACCTGGACGGCCGGCGCGGGTTCGTCCTCACGCTCCAGACGCGCGAACAGCACATCCGCCGCGAGCGCGCGACGTCCAACATCTGCACGAACCAGGGGCTGATGGCCCTCGCGAACACCATTCACCTGGCGCTTCTCGGCGCCGAGGGGATGCGCGACGTCGCGACGCAGTGTCTCGAGCGGGCGCATTACCTCGCCGAGCGCGCGCAGGCCATCCCGGGCGTCGCGCTGGCGCACGGCGCTCCCTTCTTCCGCGAATTCGTCCTCCGGCTCCCGGGCCCGGCCTCGTCGTTCGTGCGGCACGCGCTCGACGCGCAGATCCTGGCCGGAGTCCCGCTCGCGCGCTACGACGGCGCGCGTCCGAACGATCTCCTGGTCGCGGTCACCGAGAAGCGGAGCCGCGACGAGATGGACCGCTTCGTGACGGCGCTCGCCGCGTGGACCCGTTCGCTGGCGGCGTCGCCCGCCGAGGAGGCCGCATGTCCCCGCTGAGCCCGCAGCCGGTCGTGGAGGCGACGCTCCGGGAACTCTCGGTCGCCGGCCACCGGGGCCCTCGGCTCCAGCCGCTCGACATCCCGGCGAAGGGCGTCGAGGCGCTCCTGCCCGGCGTCCCGGTCCGCGCCGAAGCTCCGGCGCTTCCCGAGATCTCCGAGCCGGCGGTCCTGCGTCACTTCGTGAACCTCTCCACGCTGAACCATCACATCGACAAGGCGCTCTACCCGCTCGGCTCCTGCACCATGAAGTACAACCCGAAGCTGAACGACGAAATGGCGCGCCTGCCCGGATTCGCGGGAATCCACCCGCTTCAGCCCGAGGAGACGGTGCCGGGCGCCCTGGCGGTGATCGGGGAGCTCCACGACTGGCTCCGCACGATCATGGGCCTGCCGGGAATCACCACGCAGCCGGTGGCCGGCGCCCAGTGCGAGCTGACCGCGATTCTCATGGCGCGGGCCTACCACACGGACCGGGGCGACGCGCGCGAAGAGGTGATCGTGCCCGACTCGGCCCACGGGACGAATCCCTCCACGGTCGCGCAGGTCGGCTACCGCGTGGTGACCGTCCCCTCCGGACCCGACGGCCGCGTCGACCTCGACGCCGTCCGCAAGGCGATCACGCCGCGCACGGCCGCCATGATGCTGACGAATCCGAACACGCTCGGGATCTTCGAGCGCGAGGTCGGGACGATCGCCCGCTGGATCCACGAGGCGGGGGCGCTCCTCTATCTCGACGGCGCGAACCTGAACGCCATGGTCGGGCTCGCGAGCCCCGGCGCCATGGGGTTCGACTTCGCCCACATCAATCTCCACAAGACGTTCTCGACCCCGCACGGCGGCGGCGGTCCGGGGGGCGGCGTCCTCTGCGCCCGCGCCGAGCTGGAGCCCTACCTCCCGTCGCCGGTCCTCGTGAAGTCGGAGTCGGGCTATCGCTGGGACTACGACCGGCCGCGCTCCATCGGTCGCGTCCACTCCTTCTACGGCAACTTCGGCATCCTGGTCCGCGCGCTGGCCTACCTCCGGTCGCTGGGCGACACCGGCGTCGCGGAGGTGAGCCGCGAGGCGATCCTGAACGCGAATTACCTGAAGGCCCGGCTGCAGGACGCGTACGAACCGTCGCACGCGGGGCCGTGCATGCACGAATTCGTCCTTTCGGCCAACCGCCAGAAGGCGCGCGGCGTGAGGGCGCTCGACGTGGCGAAGCGGCTCCTCGATTTCGGCATCCACGCGCCGACGACCTACTTCCCGCTGATCGTGGAGGAGGCGCTGATGATCGAGCCGACGGAGACGGAGACGAAGGCGACGCTCGACGCGTTCGCGGAGGCGATGCTGACCATCGACCGCGAATCGATCGAGGATCCCGAAACGGTCCACCGCGCCCCGACGCGGACGCCGGTGCGGCGCCTGGACGAGGCGCGCGCGGCGCGCCAGCTCGTCCTGTCGTGGCAGGACCTCGAGGCCGGTGGCGGGGGGAACTGAGGCGAAGGGGGCGCGCGAGCTCTCCTGGAGCGCCTGGCCCGCGCGCGAGCGGCCCGTCGCGGCCGCGGTGCTCGTCGCCTCGGCGCTCGTCCTCGGTGTCTTGGTGAGGCAAGGGACGCACGACGCGGTTCTCGCCGTGGCGGCGCCCCTTTTCATTCTCCTCTCCGTGTCGTCGTGGCTCCTGCCGACGACCTACCGGCTGAGCGAGGAAGGCGTGGAAGTACGCTCGCTCGGCGTGGCGCGGACGCGTCCCTGGAGCGAGATGCGGCGCATGACGGTGGACGCGACGGGGGTCTTCCTGAGCCCCTTCGAGCGGCGGAACTGGCTCGAGGCGTACCGGGGGGTCCGCCTGCTGTTCGGAGGTAATCGCGATCAAGTGGTGGCGTTCGTGGAGGCGAAGCTCGGACCCGCCCGCGCCGACGGCTGAAGCCGCCGGAACGGGGGCACCGAGCGCCGACGGAATCACGGCCGAGGACGAGGCGCTCCTCGACCGGGTCGCCGAGATGGTCGTTCGGAACCGGATGACGGTGCCGGCGATCCTGCTCCTCGAGAGCGTGAAGCCGCTCTCGTTCCTGGGCAGCCAGACGCTCTACTTCTTCGAGCCGATGGTCCGGGCGTTCTTCAGCGTGCCCGACTACGACCGCGTGGCCGCGCTGCTGGAGCGGCGCGAGAGCGTCGAGCGGCTCCTGGTGCGGATCGAAGCGAAGGACGAGGACGCGCGACGGAACGAGCGCGAGGCGAAGGCGCGGCGCCGCGAAGCGAAGCGGGCCGGGACCGACCGAAAGGAACCGAAGTGAGCGACACGAAACCCGAGCAGCCGCTGCAGTCGATCCTGGCGACCGACTGCGGGAGCACCACCACGTAGGGGATCCTGAGCCAGCGCCGCGGCGACGAGTTCCGCCTGATCGTGCGGGGCGAAGCCCCCACGACGGTGGAGGCGCCGTTCGAGGACGTCACGCGAGGCGTGCTGAACGCGATCATGGAGGTGGAGGAGCTGGCCGGGCGGAAGATCCTGGACGGCGAGACCATCCTGACGCCGCAGAAGGGCGACGTGGGGGTGGACTTTCTTAAAGTCATAAAAGTGGGAGGCAGAAAAAGACCTTCATCGGATATGCTTTTGTGTAGCGCACAAACCATACCGAGGAAGGTCAAGATGGAGTCTAACACAAGCGGAGGGAGTATGGTTTTTGATGTAGGTAGTCTATATGCCTATCTACAAGGTATGCAGGATAAGCGGAAGCCAAGAGGCATA
>DATIQI010000334.1:0-1742 GCA_035470985.1 Acidobacteriota bacterium | reverse complement strand
GCGACAAACGCGTGACCGCCCGGAACGACATCTTCGCCGACCGCCGCGTCGATCTCTGGGACGGACTCCTGGCCGGCGGCCGGGCCGAGGCGGCCGGTGGACCGGGTCCCGGCGGGCCGGCGGGAACCGGAGGGGCGCGATGAGTCCCGGGCTCGTCGCCTACGTGGCGATCGTGACCGCCGCGGGCGGCTTCCTCCTCTCCGCCTCCTTCGAGGGGTTCCTCGCCCTGGGGTGGATGCCGATCCTCGCCTGGATCATCGTGAGCCTCATGGCCGAGAGTCTCTGGCTCCAGACGATCACGGGGAAGGCGATGGAGAGCATGGCCTCCGCCGTGGACATCAGCCTCCTCGTCCTCATCGGCTACAAACCGGCGGTCTGGATCGTGGCGATCGCCTTCGCGCTCGCGAACGTCTTCTTCTCCCGGCGCGTCTGGTACAAGGCGATCTTCAACGCCGGCCAGAACGTGGTGGCGCTCGCGGCCGCCGGCGCGGCGTATTCGCTTCTCGGGGGCCAACCCCTGGTCGAGTCGGGCGGGCTGGCCGGGCTGAAGAGCCCCGGGCTCATCGTGCCGTGGGTCGCGGCCACCCTCGTCTATTTCGTGGCGAACACGCTCCTCGTCTCGGGGGCGGTCGCCCTCCAGTCGGGCCGGAAGCTCCTCGCCACCTGGCGCGAGGAGTACCTCTACTACCACTCCATTCTCGGCTCGGCGGCGCTCTTCTTCCTCTCGCCCCTGGTCGTGGTCTCCTATCTGGCGGTCGGCTTCTTCGGCCTCATCTTCTTCTTCGTCCCGCTCCTCCTCATCAAGGAGGCGAGCGCGCGCTACATCGCGCTCGAGAAGGCCCACGACCAGATGATCGCCTCCGAGCGGCTCGCGGCGAAGGGGGAGATGGCGGCGGAGATCGCGCACGAGATCAACAACTACCTCGCGGCCATCTCGGGCCGGGCCCAGCTCTTCCTCATGAACGCGGCGACGACGACGCCCGAGCGGGCGCAGGAGGGGGCGCGGATCATCTTCGAGCAGGCGCGGCAGATGGGGATCCTCGTGAAGGGGCTGCTCGATTTCTCGCACAAGGAGGCGCGCCTGCAGCCGACGCGGCTGAACGAGGTCGTCCGGCGCACGGTGGAGTTCATCACGCCGCAGAACAAGTACGAGCGCGTGGCGTTCGAACTCGACCTCGACCCCGGCCTTCCCGAGCTGAGCCTCGATCCGGCCCAGATCCAGCAGGTGCTCCTGAATCTCTTCAGCAACGCCGCCGACGCGATCGGCGCCACCGGGCGGAGCGATCCGCGCATCGTGGTCCGGACCCGGATCACGGCGGGCGACGGCATCGAGCTGACGGTGGAGGACAACGGACCGGGCATTCCGGATGGAGCGATCTCGAAGCTCTTCGAGCCGGCGTTCACCACGAAGCCGGAAGGGCACGGCTTCGGCCTCTCGACCTGCTACCGCATCGTGCGGAACCACGGCGGCACGATCACCGCCGAGAACGCCCCGCGCGAGGGGGCGCGCTTCACCGTCCTCCTCCCGACGCGGAAGGCCGCCTAGCGGTCGAGCGCGCGGACGAGCGCGAGCCCCGCGACCGTTCCGAGCAGATCCATCACGAGGTCCTTGCGACTCGCGCCGCGCCGCTCGCGCGCGGGCTGAAACGCGGCGTCGAAGACCTCCTTCGCCACGCCGAGGCCCACCGTGTAGCGAAACGCCGACTCCTCGCGCGTTCCCTCCACGCGGAAGGAAACGGCGA
>DATIQI010000333.1:0-8510 GCA_035470985.1 Acidobacteriota bacterium | reverse complement strand
GTCGCCGACAAGAAGGCCGGCGAGCTGAGCTACGGCCAGCAGAAGCTGGTCGACATCGCGATGGCGTTCATGAGCGATCCCGACCTCGTGCTGCTCGACGAACCCTGCGCCGGCGTCAACCCGAGTCTCGTGGGCGGCTCGTCTCCGACGTTAGCGCGATGCGGGACCTTCAAGAGAGGCTGGTGCGCGGCGAGAAGCTGCGCGCGCTGGGCGAGCTGGCCGCGGGCGTGGCGCACGACTTCAACAACATCCTCGGGATCATCATCGGGCGGACGCAGCTCCTCCTCATGAAGACGCAGGACCCGGAGGTCGTCTCGGGGCTGAACGTCGTCCGCCAGGCGGCCGCCGACGGAGGCGAGGCGGTGCGCCGCATCCAGCAGTTCAGCCGCGTCCGCGAGGACCGCGAGCACGAGGCGCTCGATCTCCCCGGCATCGCCGAGGAGGTGGTCGAGATCACGCGCGGCAAGTGGAAGAACGAGGCTCAGCGGCGCGGCGTGAAGGTGGACGTGCGGATCGAGACCTCGTCGCCGCGGCCGATTCTCGGGTCGCGCGCCGAGATTCGCGAGGCGCTCACGAACCTGATCTTCAACGCGCTCGACGCCATGCCGCGCGGCGGCACGATCGCCATCCGCTGCCGCGCCGAGGGCGACGAGTCGATCCTGGAAGTCGCGGACGACGGCACGGGCATGAGCGAGGACGTGCGGAACCGCATGTTCGAGCCCTTCTACACGACGAAGGGGCTCGGCGGCACGGGCCTCGGCCTCTCCATGGTCTACGGCATCGTCTCGCGCCACCGCGGCGCCGTCGAGGTGGACACCGAGCCGGGACGCGGGACGACCATCCGCATGCGCTTCCCCGCGACCGATCAGGCCGGACCGGCGCTCCGCTCCACCGTGCGGGTGGAGGCGCCGTTCCGCGCGCGCATCCTCGTGGTGGACGACGAGCGGGAGCTCCTCGACGTGCTGCGCGACGCCCTGGAGCGCGCGGGGCACGAGATCGTCACCGCGTCGTCGGGCTCGGAAGGGATCGCCCGCTTTCGCGAAGGGCGCTACGACGCCGTGCTGACCGATCTCGGCATGGCGGACGTGAGCGGCTGGGAGGTGGCGCGCACGGTGCGGAAGGAAGGGCAGCCCGCGACCGTGCTGGGACTCGTGACGGGGTGGGGGGCGACGATCAGCGAGGAGATGGTGACGGCCCACGGCGTGAACTTCGTCGTGAGCAAGCCGTTCGATCTGGAGGACCTGATCTCCCGGGTGAATCGCGCGATCCACGCGCGGGGCGTCACTCCGAATCGAGCCGCTTGATCCAGCGCACGTCGCCCGACTTCAGGCGCCGCTCGCGGAATCCCATCGCCTCCAGGAAGCGCTCTCCGTCGTCGTAGCCGGCGGGCACGTCGGCCGCCAGCGTCCGCACGCCGAACTCGTCCGCGAGAAACCCCTCCGCCAGCTCCAGCGCCGCGCGTCCGAACCCGTGGCCCCGCTCCGCCTGGGAGAGCACGAGCCCCCGCAGCGTCGCCGGCAGCTCCTCCGTGCCGACTTCGATTTCGAGCGTTCCGATGAGCGCCTTCGAATCGGTCCGGCGGACCGCGAAGTAGTAGCGGTTCTCGTCCGAGAGGGCCTCTTCGTACAGCATCTCGACGGCCACGGGATCGAAGTCGCGCGTTCCCAGCAGGGCTTCGAAGTAGTCGGGGGCGTCCAGGTAGACCTTCCAGATGGTGGGGAGGTGCTCCGGTCCGGGCGTCTCCAGATAGACGAGCGGTCCGTCGAGTCGGGTGGTGGTGGAGCTCATCGCAGCAAGACCGCCTTTTGGACGCTGGTTCGGGCGCCGAACCGCAGTTCGAAGAAGTAGAGGCCGGCCGCCGCCGGGCGGCCCATCTCGTCGCGGCCGTCCCAGGTGATCGCGTGGGTCCCCGCCGGCCGCGCGGGGTACCTCAGGGCGCGGACGGCGGCGCCGTCCACGCGGTAGATGCGTACCACGAACGGTCCGTCGCGGTCCAGGGAGACGAGGAGGCCCGCGCCGGCGCGGAATGGGTTGGGCCGCACGGGCGCGAAGGCGAAGGCCCGCGGCGCCCCGGCCGGCGCCACGTGCACCCGGACCGGGCCCGCGACCGCATCGGGCTGTCCCGAACGGGAGAGCCGCAGCGTGTAGTCGTACGTCCCGCCCGCGACCACATCGTGGTCCTCCACCGACCCCTCGCCCTCGAAGAGCGGCAGGCGGAGCATCGTGACGGGCGGGGCGGGCGGAACCGCCCGGTCGATCGAGAGCGTGCCCGTCACCGCGCCGGGGAGCGCCCAGGCGACGCGGACACGCGGCGGCGAGGCGCCCGCCACCGCGAACGCCTCGAACCGCTCCACGGCCACGTCCACCGGGACGCACGGCGCGTCCCCGTTCACCCTGACGTCGTCGATCCACCACCCCAACCCGCTGTTCGGAGGCTGCGCCCGGAAGCGGAACGCGATCCGGACGACGCCGGCGTAGCCGTCGAGCGCGAAGACCGCCTCGGTGAAGTCCGGGCTCGTGCCGCTGTAGCGGTCGCCCGCCGGGTACCCTCCGACGGGGTCGATGGGAATCCAGGTGGCGCCCGCGTCGGTCGTGATCTCGACCGAGAGGCCGTCGAAGAAGGGCTCGCAGTCGTAGCGCTGCCGGAACCGGAGCGTGTCGGCCGGCCCCTCGAGGCGGATCGGAGGGCTGACGAGGCGCGCGTCCTGGGTCGGCGCGTACGTGCCGATCAGCCCCGACGGGCCGAGCCGCCAGGCCCACGCGCCGCCGGGCGTGCTGTTCAGTCCCTCCTCCCGGTGCCACTCGCTCATGCCGTCGCAGCCGGTGGGGACCCCGTACCAGCGCGTGACGCCGCTCTCGAAGTTCTCGCAGACTCCGGTGCGAAGTCCCAGGAGCACGGAGACGCTGTCGGCCAGGATCTCGTTCGTCGCCGAGCGGAGCCGCATCGCGAGGGTCGAGCCCGACGGATCGGGCGCCGCGGCCACCAAGGCGAAGACGGCGCTCCCCGAGTCGGTGGCGCCGGGGGCGAAGGACCCGTACACGAGCGAATCGGAGACGAGGGCGAGGTAGGGCTCGGTCGACTCGAGACGCGCGACCAGCGGTCCGATCGAACTCGGCCCCAGGTTCGTGACCGGGATGCGGATCCGCGCGGTCTCCCCCGTTTCCAGGAAGCCGTTCCCGTTGTTCGGCGTCCCGACCATCGGCGGGTCGTCGGCGACGGGCGCGCGGCGGTGGACGAGGAGGCCCGTGACGAGGATGTCGGCGGTCACCGTTCCGGACGCCTCCGCGATGTTCCGCACCGCCACCTGCGACGGCCGCCCCCCACAGTAGCTGTCGGTGCTCGGGCAGGAGGCGCCCTCGAAATCGGTCTGGTTCCCCTCGCCGGGCCAGGGATCGTACGCGTCGCCGCGGTTCCCCACGACGTTCACCGTGCCGCCGCAGATCGTCTGGAAGACGGTCGACCCGTCCGACGCGTCGAGGTTCTGCTCGCCGATGAACCCGCTCGGGATGCGCACGCCGCCCGCTTCCTCGACGTCGAGGAGCTTGTGCGCCTCGTTCTCCTGCCCCAGCATGCTCTCGTCCACGTGGTAGATGAGGAGGCCGTGCGCGGCCCCGGCGCCCGCCTCGATGGAGGAGCGGACCAGCCCCGCGTCGAAGCCGATCGGCTGGCGGTTCTCGACGAGGAAGTACTCGCCGGCCTCCTCGCCGTTCGTCCAGAGGCGGAACACTCGGTTCGACGTCTCGACCGGCGGAATGGCCACGCCCAGCGAGTCGGCGGTCACCCAGACCGGCGTCACCCACTCGAGCCGCGCGAGCGACCAGGCCGAGAGATGCCCCGGCTTCGAGCCCAGCGCGCCGCCGTCGAGGTGGTTGTAGAGCCCCGAGCCCATGAGATCCCACTCGCCGACCCCCTCATGCGCGTCGAGCGTGTTCGACGTGTCGTAGAGGTCGGGGAGGCCGAGGACGTGGCCGAACTCGTGGCAGAAGACGCCGACGGTGATGAGCTGGCCCGGCACGGTGAACGGCGCGGAGCCCGCGAATTCCTCCGGCTCGGTGGTGTAGAAGAAGGCCACCACGCCGTCCGGCGACGCGTACGCCCCCGGGAGATTCCACTGGTGCGACCAGATGTCGTTGAAGTCCGCCGTCTCCTCGCCGCCCGGACCCGCGTGCACGATGAAGAGGGCGTCGATCATGCCGTCGTCGTCCCCGGAGTCGGGGACCCCGTCGGGTCCGTCGTTGTCGAATTGGGCGAGGTCGTACTCCGCGTCGGCGAGGAGCACCGCGTCCGCGGCCATCTGCTGCGCGTTGTTCGGGACGCCGCCGAAGCCGCCGAGGCTGCCCGCGTAGTCCGCGTAGTCGCGGGGCGCCCGGTACCAGCGCGTCACCACGCCGGAGATGTCGAACGCGCCGCGCGACACTTCCCGGTAGTAGTCCCGCATGCTCCCGGTCGGGTGCGTGCCCTCGCTGAAGAGGAGGTCCGCGTAGGCGGAGGGCGGGTGATTCAGGGAGTCCGCGGGGTTGTCGGCGAAGTCGAGGAGGATCACCAGCGCGCGGTAGTCGCCGGACGCCTGTGCGGTGCGCGCGGCCCGGTTCACTCCCGACGGCTTCCGGGCCGCCAGGCCCGACCGATAGCGCGCGGCCGCGTCCGGACCCTGCCGGGCGGCGACGTCGTTCACGCTGAAGATGGGTGGTGCCGCCGCGGCCACCGACGTCACGGCGAGCAGGCAGGCTCCGGCGAGGAGCCCGATACGGCGCACGACGAGAGTCCCTCCGAACGGGGATGCGTCGCGCGGCGTTCCGGGATCAGGTCTGTGCGGACCGGGTGCGCCCGAAGCCGGATCGCTCCTGCCGACCCCAGCCGCCACGTCCCAAAATCATATCGAGCACCGCCCCGAGGCGGAAGAAGAGAGTGAGAATCCGATAGGAGAAATTCTCGATGATCCCGATCGCCACCATCAGCGCGAAGTCGCCCCAGGAGCGGTAGAGGCCGAAGGAGAGCTCCTCGAGGAGGACCGCCGAGACGGAGAGGAACGCGCCCGAGGTGACCGAGAGGAAGAGGAAGGCCCAGAACCAAAGCGGGGAGAGGAACCCCAGGAAGTAGGCCAGGGGAATGAGGATGTAGCCGACCAGCTCCACGATCGGGCCGAGGAACTCGAAGAAGACGTAGTACGGCATCCCCACCCAGCGGAGCGAGCCCGAGTTCCGGTTCCAGAAGATCGACTTGTGGCGCCAGAGCGACTGGATGAGCCCCCGGTGCCAGCGGTTCCGCTGCTGCGCCAGCATCCCGATCCGGTCGGGCACCTCGGTCCAGCAGATCGGGTCGGGAAGGAACACGACCGCGTACGGGCGCCGCGTCTCGCGCATGTGGCGGTGGAGACGGACCACCAGCTCCATGTCCTCCGTCACGACGTCGGAGTGGTAGCCGCCGACCTCGATCACCACGTCCTTCCGGAAGAGGCTGAAGACGCCGGATAGGAGGAGGAGATTGTTCATCGCGGAGAGGCCGAGGCGGCTCGCCACGAACGCGCGCAGATACTCGACCACCTGGAACGCGGCGAGGATCGACTGGGGAAGCCGCGGCTCCACGATCCGCCCGCGCTCGATCCGGCATCCGTTCGCGACGCGCACCTGCCCCCCCACCGCGATCACCCGATCGGGATCCTCGAGGAAGGGGCGCACGACGCGCAGGAGCGCGTTCTCCTGGAAGATGGAATCGGCGTCGATGGAACAGAAGAGCGGATAACGCGACACGTTGATGCCGCAGTTCAGGGCGTCGCTCTTCCCCGCGTGCTCCTTGTCCACGACCGTGAGGTTGGGGTACGTCGGCGACCGGTAGATGCCCCGGATCTCGCCCCGGAAGGCGAGGCTCCGGCGGAAGACGACGTCGCGCCGCTCCAGCCCGAATTCGCGGATCAGCTCGTCGAGCGTCCGGTCGGTGGAGCCGTCGTTCAGCACGATCACCTCGTGCTGCGGATAGTCGAGCGAGAGGACCGAGTGCGTCGCCTCGACGATGGTGGTCGCCTCGTTGTGCGCGGGCATCAGCACGCTGATGGGGAACGTGAAGTGCGACTTCGCCACCGCCTCGTAGTCGGCGTAGAAGTTCTGCGCCAGGCGGCGTCGCATGTCGAAGAACGAGAGCACGAGGAGCGTGAAGAGCACGAGCTGGAGCGCCGTGAAGTACAGGAGGATCACGAAGCTGATCGTATCCACGCTGCTCACGAGCCAGGCGGGCGCCAGGAAGGCCGGGTTCACGGGCGGCCCCCTTCGGCGGCCCGGGATCCGGGCGCGGCGCTCGCGGCGCCCGCCGCCTGCGGCGGCGCCGGAACGGGTAGACCGAGCGTCGTCAGGGCCTCGGCGGCGCACTCGCGGGCGAAGCGGTCGTCGCCCTCGGCGGCCTTTCGGAGCGCCGGGGCGGCCCCCACCCCGAGCGCGACGAGCGCGTCGAGCGCGTTCTTCCGCACCCACCAGGAGCTGTCGCGGAGCATCTCGCCCAGCGCGGGCGCGAGCGCGGCGTCGCCCAGGCGGCCGAGCGCTTCCGCCGCGTGGGCGCGCACGAACCAGCGCGGATCGCGAAGGAGCGGCTCGATCATCGACGCGGTCGCGCGATCGCCGATCCGGCCGAGCGCCCAGACCGCGGCCGAGCGGACGTCGTCCTCGGGGTCGAAGAGCGCGTCGCCGAGCGAACGGACCGCGCGGCCGTCCCGGATCTCGCCGAGGATGCGCGCGCTCCAGAAGCGGGCCTTCGGCGTCCCGTCCCGCAGCGTCCGGATGAGGAGCGGCGCGGTGCGCGGGCCCATCTCGATGCAGATGGCGGCGATGCGCGCCGACACGGCCTGATCGTGCTTCCCGAGGATGGCGACCAGGGCCTCCTCGGCCGCCTGGAGCTTCATCCGCCCCAGCGAGCGCGCCGCGACGTTGCGGACGTCGGGATCGCGGTCCTCGAGCGCGCGCAGGAGCGCGGGCACTGACGCCGGCACCTTCAACTCGCCCAGGATCCGGAGCGCGCGGGCGCGCGTCCACTTCCACCGGCTCCGCGCGTCGCGCAGGTAGCGGGCGATCACGCCGCGCTCCTCCATGGCCCGCACGGCGTCGAGCCGGAGCGGGAGCTCCAGCTCCGCGACTTCCTCCGCCGCCAGCTCGCCCCACCGCCCGGAGAGCGCGGAGGCGATCTCGGGGTACGCGTGGACGCGCTCGCGGGAATCGGCCAGGAGGAGGAACGCCTGGCGCAGCCGCTCCATCGTCGTCTGCCGCGTCCCCGCTTCGCGGAGCGCGACGATCTTGTGGACGATCGCGGCCATGGTCGTGACGCCGACGATCAGGAGCAGGATCACCAGCGTGACGAGGAGGACGTCGTACGGGATCATGGCGCGGCCGTCACCAGCGGACGGCGCCGTAGAGGGCGACGTACCAGGTCTTGTAGTCGTTGTCGTCGGTGGACCAGGACGCCTCGGCGCCCACCGGGAAGCGGTCGGCGAGCGTGCCGTTCAGCCAGCCGCTGAACGCGTTCGCCGTGATGTCCTCGAAATTCGACGAGGCGAGGTGCGACAGCTCCCAGCGGAGGCCCCAGTCGACCGCGCCGCGGTCGGAGTAGCCCGACAGGGTGGTGCCGCCGGCGTGCCGCGTGCTGGCGAGCGGCGTGAAGTAGGAGGGGGAGCGGAAGTCCCAGTCGGCGAACGCGAGCGCGTAGTCGAGGCGGAGCGACGGACGGCCCGCCCGAACGCGATAGCCGACCGTGCCGCCGGCCCGGTCGCGCCGGTTGTCGTCGGAGTACTCGCCGCGGGCGGCGAAGAGCGAGGCGGTCCCGCGCGCGTTCCACTGCCACGCCAGAGTCCCTTCGACGTCGGTGAGATCGCCCGGCTCGAAGCGGAGCGCTCCCGTCGAAGGATGCGCGCCCTTCAGCGCGACGAACGTGCGGCGGGCCGCGAGGCTCGGCGTGAAGCGGCCGGCGTAGGCCCAGAGGCGCGCGTTCCATCCCGTGAACGCGTCGTCGCCCGAGAGCGGATAGAGGACCTTCGCGGCGCGCGCGTCGAAGGAGCGCCACTCGCCGCCGACCGACGCTTGGACGGGGTAGCCGCGCAGGAACGAGGCGTCGGCGCGGACGCTGCGGCTCTCGAGATCGTAGTTCCGCGTCGTGTCGCCGGGGGCCGGCCGCGTGTTCGTCTCGAAGAGCTGCGTCCGCGCGACCCGCACGCCCACGCCGACGGCGCGCCCGAGGGTCGCCCGCGCGACGCCGAAGGGGCCCGTCTCCTCGATCGTGAAATCGGGCGCCCCGCTCGCGCGCTGCGTCTCGTGCGACGTGGTCCAGCCCACCGTGACCGTGGGCGCGAGGGCGCGATCGATCGCGATCCGCTCCTCCTCGAGATTCGCGGGATCGGCGCCGAGCGCGGCCGCCTTCGCCGCGAACCGATCCGCCGCTGTCGCGGCCCCGCGCCAGCGCGCCACCGTCTCGGCGCCGAGCCAGGCTTCGCCGTACGCGGGATTCGAGCGCCGGACGCGCGCGTACTCCATCG
>DATIQI010000332.1:0-1823 GCA_035470985.1 Acidobacteriota bacterium | reverse complement strand
GGGCCCGCCGCGGCGCGGGGGCCCGCCGCGCGGGGCCCGGGGCTCGGGCGCGCGCTCTTCCTGATCGCGCTCGCGGCGCTCGCGATCCGGCTCGTCTATTTCTCCGGCGCGACGCAGAGCCCGCTCTTCCATCAGCCCGCCCTCGACGCCCGGATCAACGACGCGCAGGCCTGGGCGATGGCGAGCGGCGCCGGCGGGGGCGGGGGCGGGGGCGGGGGCCGATTGGCAGAGCCCTACTTCCGCCCTCCCTTCTACGGCGCCTTCTTCGCGGCGGTCTATTCCGTCGCGGGCCACGATCTCGGCGCCCCGCGCCTCGTCCAAGCGGCGATCGGCGCCGGTACCGTGATTCTCCTCGGCTTGATCGGCGCCACGCTCTGGGATCGCCGCGTGGGGATCGTGGCCGCCGCGATCGGTGCGCTCTATGCGCCCGCCATCTATTTCGAGGGGGAGCTGGTCTCGGCGTCGCTGGAGCTCTTCCTCGCCGCGCTCGCCTTGTGGCTCCTCCTCGAGGGCGCGAAGCGACGGAGCGCGGGCTGGCTGGCCGCGGCGGGCCTCGCGTTCGCCGCGGGCGCCGTGACGCGTCCCACGATCCTCCCCTTCGCCCTCCTCGCCGCCGTCTGGCTCTGGAAGCGGGCGCCTCGGAGCGCGACGGCCGTCTTCGTCGCGGCCGCTCTGTCGCTCCCGCTCGCGGCGACGGTCCGGAACGTGGTGGTGGCCCGCGATCCGGTCTTCATCGCCTCGCAAGGCGGCATCAACTTCTACATCGGGAATCACGACGATGCCGATGGAACCACGCCCCACGTTCCCGGGCTCGGCTCGGGCGTGACGGCCACGTACGACGCGCCGTTTCGCGAGGCGTCGCGGTTGGCGGGGCGGCCGCTCCGGGCGTCGGAGGTCTCGGCGTTCTGGTTCGGCCAGGGGCTCGACTATTGGGCGCGCGAGCCGCTCGGCGCGGCGTGGCTCACCGCGCGGAAGGTCGCGATGGTCTGGAACCGGCGCGAGCTTCCGAACACCCAGGACCAGGCCTTCTTCGGGCCGTACAACTCGTGGCTCTTCCGCGCGCCGCTCCTCGTCGGATTCGCGCTCGTCGCGCCGATCGCGCTCGTGGCGGGGTGGTTCGAGCGGCGCCGCGCGGGGATCCTGCTCCTCTTCGCCGGCGCGCTCACGGCGACGACGGCGGCGTTCTTCGTCTGCGATCGCTTTCGCCTGCCGCTCGCCGCGGCCTTGATTCCGTTGGCCGGCGCGGGGATGGTGCGGGCTTGGGAGTGGTGGCGGGGATCGGGCCGGGGGAGGGGATCGGAGTCGGCGGGATCGGGGGCGCCGAACCGCGCGGACGGCTTGCGTCGCGCGGCGCCCGTCGCGGGCGCGCTCCTCGCGGCCGCGGCGTTCGTCTGGCTCCCATTCCCGAAGTGGCAGGCGGTGGAGGAGGGCATGTCGTGGTTCCGCATCGCCACGGCGTACGAGCAGGCGGGCGACGCGGGGCGCGCGGGCGAAGCGTACGGCCGGGCCGAACGCGCGGGACTGAAGGCGCCCGAGTTCTGGAACAATTACGGCCTCCACGCGCTTCGCACCAACGATCTCGACGCCGCCGTGGAACGGTTCCGCAGCGCGGTGGAGGTCGACCCCTCGCACGGCCCGGCGCTCGGAAATCTGGCGGAAGCGTATCTTCGCCGCGAGGAGTGGTCGCTGGCCGCCGGTGCGTACGCGGCGGCAAACCTGAGTGGCGATGGATTTCACCAACCGAACTGCATCGCTATGCGACCTCGTCGATGACCGCCAAAGCCGTTAGATTGTTTCTCGAACATGAAAAGACTCCTGTTTAG
>DATIQI010000331.1:0-1992 GCA_035470985.1 Acidobacteriota bacterium | reverse complement strand
GGCGTGACGCTCTGCAAGATCTCGGCGCCCACCGCGCGCGCTTCGACCGCGCGCAGGAAGTCGCGCGCGACGGCGAGATTCACGTCGGCCTCGAGCAGCACGCGGCGGATCTCGCGAAGCGAGTCCTTCACGTCCTGCTCGCTCAACCGTCCCCGGCCGGCCAGTTTCTGGAAGACGCCGTGAAGGCGTTCGGTCAGGCTTTCGAACACGGCGTCGGGCTCTCGGGGTCGGTCGTGAACTCGGGCGACATAAACGCAGTAGGCTACCATCGGGACGGCACTTACGGCAACAACCAAACGCGCCGGGCCGGGCCGGAGACCCGGGCCTCGAGACGAGGAGTCGCCGGGCGGAGCCGCTCCGTACATTTTTGTTGACAGAAATTCGAAGTGTCGCTATCTTTGTCAGTCGAGCGGAGTTCCCTGCCGCCTCGTGCCCAATCCGCGGCCAAGACCTAGTCCCTCAAGCCGGTTGTTTCTTGCGGGGTTTTGCCAGCGACACACGTGGATGCGCGGGGAACTTCCTCCTCTTTATTCCCCACCCTAATTCCGAAGACCGGCTAGGAGCACCTTCACTGCGCTACGTGTTCGCGTTGGCGTGCTTGGCGCTCGTCGGCTGCAATTCCAATCCCATCCACGGGCGGCAGCCATTTTTCCCCGGCTCCGAGCTGACGTCGTGGGCCGCGTGCGATAAGTTCTCGGGCATCAGCGACGAGATCCAGATCTGCGCGAGCACCGGACTCCTTCCCGGAGCGAGCGAACGTACCTACAACATCTCCTTCTCGCTTCCGAACGACACGCACGTCCTGATCGCGGTCTTCAACAGCAACGCCGAGCGTCTGAAGATCCTCCACGATCAGGACGAGCCCGCCACCCTTCCCGGTTTCTTCCGCCAGCCTCCGGTCCCGTGGGACTTCAAGGACGCGAACGGAGTCCGCGTCCCCGCGGGCGACTACCGGGTCTACTTCAAGGCGGGCGACTTTCAATCGACGAGCGACGTGGTGGTCGAATGACGCCGCGGCGATCGGCCGTCCGCGCGGGTCAGACGCTCCTGGCGCTCCTGACGCTCCTGGCGCTGGCGGCGTGGTCCGCGTCGCCGCGCCCCGCGGCGGCCCAGACGACCGATTCCAGGCCCGGGCTCTCGGGACTCTCCGAGGCCGATTCGCTCGCCGTGGCCGCGGCGATGGCGGCCTCCGATTCCGCCGCCGCGGCCGCCACCCGCGCGATCCTCGCGACCGACGCCGACCGCTTCGAGTTCGGCGTGGCGACTCCCGAAGACTACTTCGACTGGCTCGGGACGTTCGGCTATCGGCGACGCCTCAGCGTGGACCCGAGGTTCGAACACTGGCTCCATCTGGAGTTCGCGCTCGGCCACAAGGAGTACCTGACGGAGGGCGCGACCAGCGCCTTCTGGTTCATTCGGCCGCGCGTGCTCACCCACCGCTCCTGGCAGGTGAGGCCCGTGATCGAAGGAGGGGTGGGCACCCACCTGGTGGTCCAGTTCGCCGACCTGGTCGGCTTCGACGACTGGGCGTCCCATTCGCGCGCGTTCGTGAAGGGGCACGGCGTGGTCGGGCTGGAGACCAATTTCGCGGGCCGGCTCGGTCTGGCGCTTCGCGGCCGGATCACGATCCCCTCGCACCGGCCCCTCGACTACGCTCAGTTGGTTCTCTTCCTCAAGTAGGCCCCGGTCGGGGAGCCCCCCGCGCGCTCCAGCGCGGCCGGGATTCCCGACGCCACGATCCGTCCGCCCGCGTCCCCACCGTCCGGTCCCAACTCCACGAGCCAGTCGCACGTCGCGAGGAAATCGAGGTTGTGCTCGACCGCGATGACGGTTCCCCCGCGGCGCGTCAACTCGTGGAGCACGCGGAGGAGTGTCGCCACGTCGCGCCGGTGAAGCCCGACGGTCGGCTCGTCCAGGAGGTAGAGGGTGTCGGAGGCCGACCGCCCAGCCAGCTCGCGCGCCAGTTTCAGCCGCTGCGTCTCGCCGCCGCTC
>DATIQI010000330.1:0-6265 GCA_035470985.1 Acidobacteriota bacterium | reverse complement strand
GACCGGTGTCGCGATCGGGCGGATTCCCTGATCGGCCAGCGCGGGCGGAAGGACGCCGGCGCGAGCCAAGCGTTCCTCGCCCGGGCTTCCGGCGGCGCCCTCCGCGCCCGAGTCGCCGAGCGAACCGATCTCGAGATCGTCGCGGCCCCCCGGCCGCCCGGAGGGTCCCGGGAGGATGTCGAGCATCTCCTCGATCGGCGTGATGCCCGCCATCGGCTCCTTCAGGAAGCCCCACGTATAGGAGACGGCGCCGATCAGGCGGCCGTCCACGTAGACCGGACTTCCGCTCATGCCCGCGATGATGCCGGTCTTCAGGAGATAGGGATTCTCCGTTCGCGCGAGGATGAGGGTGCCGCCCGGCCTGTAGTCGCGAAGGACGCCGAGGATCGAGACCGAGAACGTGTCGATCTTCGTGCCCTGGAAGACCGTGTAGCCGACGCCGACCATGCCGGGGCGGACCGAGGAGGCCGGAAGGATGTCGGCGCGGGGCGGAGCCTGCGCCGAGGAGGCGCCCGTGAGGAACGCGTTCGCGGCGAGGAGCGCGGCCGTGACGAGCGCTCGCGCGGCGATGGGAACGGGACGCCGATTCATAGGTGGGCCGAGAGGATACGCGGCCGAACGGGCCAGGTCAACGCGCGCGGCGGATGGAGCGCGCGCGGCCGCGCCACGCGGCGAGGCGGCTCATGGCGTCGATCGGGGTCATCTCCTCCAGCGACGCGTCGGCGATCTCCCCCAGGAGCGCCTCGCGCTCCGACGGCGTCACGCCTTCCGGCGGCGTCGCGGCCGGCGCCGCGATCGGAGCGCCGGGCGGCGGCATCGCGAAACCGCGAACGGCGGCGCTCGAGCCGACGGCGTGCTCCTCCTCCAGCCGCCGGAGGATGGAGCGCGCCCGCACGAGAACGGCTTCGGGAACCCCCGCCAGCTGCGCCACGTGGATGCCGTAGGAGCGGTCGGCCTTGCCGGGTCCGATCTCGTGAAGGAAGACGATCGTTCCATCCTTCTCGGAGACGCGCACCGTCCGGTTCCTCAGGCGCGGGAGGACGCCCTCCAGCTCGGTCAGCTCGTGGTAGTGCGTGGCGAAGAGGGTGCGGGGCCCGCCGCCCGCCCGCTCGTGGAGCGCTTCCGTGATGGCCCACGCGAGGCTCAACCCGTCGTACGTGCTCGTGCCGCGGCCGATCTCGTCGAGGAGCACGAGGCTTCGGTCGGTCGCCTGCCGGAGGATCGTCGCGGTCTCCTCCATCTCGACGAAGAAGGTCGAAGCGCCGCGCGCGATCTGATCGGAGGCGCCGACGCGCGTGAAGATCCGGTCCACCAATCCGACGACCGCCTCGTCGCACGGAACGAACGAGCCGACCTGGGCGAGATAGACGGCGAGTCCGACCTGGCGCAGGAAGGTCGACTTCCCTCCCATGTTCGGGCCCGTGATGAGCCAGATCTGCTCGCGGCCGGGATCGAGCGCGAGATCGTTCGGCACGAAGGAGCCGAAGCCGAGCGCCCGCTCCACCATCGGGTGGCGCGCGCGGACGAGCCGGAGCGCCCGCTCCTCCGTGAGGACGGGACGCGTCCAGCGCTCGCGCGCGGCGGCCTGGCCGAGGGAGCGGAAGACGTCGATCTCCGCCACCACGCGGGCCGCCGCGGCGAGATCGTCCATGGCGCGCGTCGCCTCCTCGCGGAGCCTGAGAAAGTGCGCGGCCTCCAGCTTCGCCGCTTCCACGCTGGCCGATTCGATCCGCTCCTCCATGCGGCGGAGCTCGGGCGTGACGTAGCGTTCGGCGCCGGTGAGGGTCTGCTTCCGGATGTAGTCGGCGGGGACGCGGGCGAGCTGCGATTTCGTGACCTCGATGTAGTAGCCGAAGACCCGGTTGTACCCGACCTTCACGTTCGGAATCCCGGTCCGCTCCCGCTCCGAGGCCTCGAGCGCCAGGACCAGCGCGCGGGCGTCCCCCGCGTCACGCCGGTGCGCGTCGAGCTCCGCGTCGAAGCCGTCCCGCACGATCCCGCCCTGCGTGGCGGAGATCGGGAGCTCCTCGACCAGAGTCCCCTCCAGCGAGCCCGAGAGCGCCGAGAGGTCCGGGATCGCCCGGGACCAGGCGCCGAGCACCGGATCGCGGCGCCCCTCGAGCGAGAGGCGAAGCGCCGGCAGCCTCCGGAGCGCGTCGCGGACCATGCCGAGGTCGCGCGGCGACGCGCGGCCGCTCCCGAGGAGGCCGAGCGCCCGCTCCAGATCCGGGAATCGATGGAGCCGGTCGCGAATCTCCTCCCGAAGCGGCGCCGACGCCGCGAAGCATCCGGTGCGGTCGAGCCGCTCCCCCAGGCGCTCGCGATGACCGATCGGCGCGCGGAGGAGCGCCCGAAGCGCGCGCGCGCCCATGGCCGTCTCGGTGTCGTCGAGGAGGGCGAGGAGCGTGTACTGGGGGCCGGCGGCGGATTCGAGCACCTCGAGATTGCGGAGCGTCACGTCGTCGGTGACGAGCGGGGTCCCCTCGCGGAGCGGTCGCAGGTCCCGGATCTGGGGGAGGTCCGACTTCTTCAGCGAGCGGAGGTAGTCGAGGAGCGCGCCGGCCGCCCCGTAGGCCGGCCCGAGATCGCCGAGCCCGAACGAATCGAGCCGCCGCACCTCGAACTTCTTCTCGAGCGCGCGACGGCCGAGCCCGGCGTCGAAGCGCGCCGCGGGGAGCCGCGTCACGCACGCGCCGCCGAACGCCGGAACCCCGTGGCCGTCGCCCTCCGGGAGGAGGACTTCCCGCGCGGGATACTCGAGGGCCAGCGGCTCCAGGTCGCTCTCCTCCACGTCGCCGGCGCGAAAGGCGCCCGTCGAGATCTCCGCCACCGCCACGCCCCATCGCGCGCCGCTCCGGCCGTCGCCGGGGACGAGCGCCGCGATGTAGTTGCTCTCGTTCGCTTCGAGGAGGCCGAGGCGCGTCAGGGTCCCCGGCGTGACCACCTCGATCACCTGGCGCTCGACCAGGCCCTTCGCCTCCTCGGCCGACTCCATCTGCTCGGCGATGGCGACGGAATAGCCCTGCTGGACGAGCTTCCGGAGGTAGCCCTCCACGGCGTGGTGCGGCACGCCGGCGAGCGGCGTCGGGTCGCGCTTCTTGTCGCGCGACGTGAGGGCGATGCCGAGGACCTTGGCGGCGACCAGCGCGTCCTCGCCGAAGGTCTCGTAGAAGTCGCCCATCCGGAAGAAGAGGATGCTCCCGGGATGCTCCGCCTTCAGACGGCGGTACTGGTCCAGCATCGGGGTCACGTCCACCGCTTCCCCCTAGCGCGGCACGACCGTGGAGGAGAATCCGCGCTCGCGACGCAGCCGCTCGCCGAACGCGCGCGCCTCGTCGCGCGACGCGAAGGCGCCCGCCCGGACCCGGTAGACCGGAGGGGACTCGTTCCCCTGCTTCACCGTCACGTCGGGAAGACCCGCGTGCCGGAGGTCGCGCGCCAGCGCGTCGGCGAGATCGCGGCGCGAGAAGGCGCCGATCTGGAGCGCGTAGCCGCCCCCGATCGGGAGCCCCGCGGCCGTGACGGCGCCGGGCCGGATGCCGCGGTCGCGCACGCGCGTCGCCTCGTACGATTGGGGGAAGCGCTGCGCCACCTGGCGGAAGACGTTCGCGGCGTCGGGCCCGCGTCCCATCATCTCGAGCCCGACCCCCATGGCGTAGAGGGCTTGAGGCGCGTACGCGCCCTGGGGATGGCGCTCCAGGAGCACGCGAAGGGCGTCGAGCGCCTGCTGCGGCTTGCTCGCGCGGAGGGCCGCCTGCGATCGCGCGAAGTAGTAGGGTTCCTCCGTGGGCGAGCCCTTCAGATCGCTTTCGCACGACGCGAGGAACTGGAGGGCGCCCGACGCGTCGCCCCGTCCGAGCTGCGCCAGGCCGCGGAGGACGAGTCCGTCACGCCCCACCGGGTCCTTCTCGACGCCGGGCGAGAAGATCGCGAGGAGCCGCTCCGACTCCGCGTAGTCCCCCAGGACGTACCGGATCCGCGCGAGCGACAGGGTCGCCTCGCGACGGTGCGTTCCCCCGCCGTACTCCTTCAGGTAGTCCGCGAACGCCGCTTCCTGCTTCGCGCCGTCCTCGAGGAGAACCGCCTTCAAGTACGCGGCGTCGTCGGCCCTTCCGCGCGAGAGCGTGGTCGGATCGATCCCCTCGAGAAGCAAGCGCGCTTCGGCGTAGCGTCCGGCGGAGACGGCCTCCGCGGCGCGCGCGACGCTCGACTCGTCCGGCGTCGGGCGCTTCTCGCGGGTGGCGGAGGGACGCTCGGCGCGCCCGCGCTTCGCGCCCTTCTCCGGAGTCGCGGGCGCCGCGGGCGCCGTCCGTTTCGTGCGGGTCTGGCGCGGCTCGACGCGCAGCGCCCGATCCCCGCGGCGCTCCGGCTCCTTCGCCGGGTCGGCGGGACGCTCCTCCGTCGGTTTCCCCTTCCCCGATCCGGTCGTGCCGATCGGGGCGGCGAAACCGGTGGTCCAGGCGGCCGTCGCCGCCGTGATCAGAAGCGGGAGGAGCGCGCGGGTCACGCCGCGGGGAGCGGAATCCAAGCGAGGCAGTCGGGGCAGCGGGACCAGTATTCCTCCAAGCGGCGGCCGCAGCGGCCGCACGAGATGACGACCCCCTCGTCGAGGTCGCGCAGCACCGACTCGACCTCGTCGAGCGCGCGCTGCAGATCGCCGCGCTGCCGGTGCGCCTGGACCATCAGGAGCCGCGCCGGCGCGGACTCGGGCGCGATCTCGAGTGCGGCACGGATCGAGCGCTCCGCCTCGTCGATCTGGCCTCGCTTCAATCGAAGCCGCGCGAGGGCCAGGTGAACGCGCGCGTCGCGCGGATTGTGGACCAGGATCTCCTCGTACGTCTGCTCCATTTCGGAGAACCGCCCACGCTCGAACTCGGCGGCCTCCAGCCGGTCGAGCACCAGGTGCGCCTGGGCGGGATGCGCGCTCGCGAGCCCCTTCCAGAGCAGGATGGCCCGTTCGGCGTGGCCCGTCGTGTAGTAGATGTCGCCGAGGCGAAGGAGCGCGACGGGGTGCTGGCGATCGTGCTTCAGCGCCGCCTTCAGCTGCTTCTTCGCCTCCTCCACCGCGCCTCCCCGAAGATGGATCTCCCCGATCGCGGCGCGGTAGCGCGCCAGAGTGGCGCTGGAGCGCGCCCCGTTCTGTTTCGAAAGTTCGGCCCGGACGTCGTACGCCCGCTCCCATTCGCCCGCCGCCTCGTAGGCGCGGAGGAGGACTCTCAGGGAGCGCCCTCCCTTCCGGTCGGTCTGGCGGAGGCTCTCGGCTTCCCGAAACGCCTCCTGGGTCTTCCCGAGCGCCACCAGGTCGAGCACCAGGCCCTCCCGGATCGCCCTCGCCCGGGACGGCGAGTGCCCCGCCCGGACCATCAGCTCGCGGTGGATCCGGTAGGCCCGAGCCGCTTCACCTTTTTCGCGAAGCAGATTCCCCAAATGGATGTAGGCGTCCACGTTATTGCTGTCCGCCCGGACGGCGTCGGCGAACGCGTGGAGGGCTTCGTCCCGGTCCCCGGCGAGGAGCGCGACGAGCGCGCGTTCGTAGGGAGAGTCGGCCGGCGGCTTCGGGGAGGATGTGTCTCGGGAGAGGATCCAGGCCGTGTACCCGATCGTCCCCAAGACACCCGCCACCGTCAGGACGGCGAGCACGTCGGGCATCAGCGCGCCTCGCTCGGCTCGCCGAGGCCGAGATCTTCGATCGGGAGGTTCCGCAACTGGGCCAACTCCCGCTTCAGATCCTTCGTCTCCCGCTCCAGCCGCGACTGATCGGCGCGGATCCGGATCACGTGGACCAGGCTCGCCAGGAGCGCGGCGACCATCCCCGCGACGAACGCCCCGAACATGGCCACGACCAGGTTCAGATTCACGAAGGCGAGCCCGCCGGGTAGCTGGAGGAGCGACACCTGCTGCTCCCAGTTCAGGTACGAGAACCAGAAGACGAGGCAGAGCACGACGATCCAGACGATGTTCCGCAGAAACCACATGGGGACCTCCGGGGTCGAAGCCCGTCGCCGGGCGAACGGCCAGGATAGCCACCCCGGCCGAGCGGGGTCAACCGCGGGAGGCCGGGCCCGCGAGGGCGGCGCCGTCGCGGGCGCGGACGTCCACGTCGAAGAGGGGCGCCCCCGGAAGCGGGGGGGAACGCGGCGGCGATCGCCTCGGCGACCGAGCGCGGTGGCCTGCGGGCGGCCTTCGCGAGCCCGAGCGCCAGGTTCGTGGTCCAGTCGCCGTGCGCCGAATCGCGCGGGATCGCGAGCTCGAGACGGTCGAGGAC
>DATIQI010000329.1:0-1825 GCA_035470985.1 Acidobacteriota bacterium | reverse complement strand
TGAGCCGCACGGCGGGGCGCTTCCGGTCCGGATCGACCAGCCAGACGTCGTTCTTCCCTTCCACGCGCCTCGCGACGGCGATCCACTTCCCGTCGGGCGACCACGACGGCCAGACGTCCTCGTCCTTCTCCTCCGACGCCTGAAGCCCCGAAAGCTGGATCGGCTTCCCGCCGTCGGCGGGCACCTTGAAGACTCGATACATGGAGAAGAGCGCGTTCTGCTTCGCCGTCATGCCGGGCCCGATCGTCACCGTCTTCGTCGTGTCGATCGTCTTCGCGACGAACGCGATCCACTTCCCGTCGGGCGACCAGGTCGGATGTCCGGGGCTCCCGTTCATGCTGGTGATCTGGCGCGCGTGGCGCGTGGCCGATTCGCCCTCCGCGCCCATGACGTAGAGGTTGTAGCCGTACAGCGCGGTCGGCTGGAGGCGATTCGACGGGAAGCAGATGCTCTTGCCGTCGGGCGAATAGACGGCGAAGCGGCTGCTCCCCGGACCGTGGCTCAGCTTCTTCGCTTCGCCCCCCTCCAGGGGAATCGAGTAGATGTTGTAGTTCTTCTCGCGGGTCGAGATGTAGAGGAGCGAGCGGCCGTCGGGCGCCCACGTCGGCGTCATGGCGCGCGCCGAATCGGACTCGTGCGTGAGTTGGCGCTCGGGTCCGCCCTCGATCGGGCGGATCCAGATCTGCGTGAAGGGATTCCCCTGGCTCTTCGTGTAGGCGAGCCACTTGCCGTCGGGCGAGGGGGTCGGGTCGGTCTCGCGGGCGGAATCGGCGAGGACCCTCCGGAACTCGGTGGCGCCGGCGGACATGGGAGCCGGACCGGCCGGGCCCAGGAGGAGCAGGCCCAGGAGCGCGATCGAAAGGCGGATGACTCGGTTGAGGCGCATAGGTTGTAGAACCCCTTCGGCGGCCCCCCGGTTTCCTAGGGGCGCGGCGTGAAACCCTCCCCGACCGTGATCACCTCGTAGGAGGCCACGCTCAAGGCGTGCTTTCGGATCTCGCTCCAGGGCCGGTCGAGGACGTAGCACTTGAGAAGCGCCAGGACGATCTGGTGCGAGACGACGGCGACGAGCCCGTCCCCTTCGGGATGGCGGGCGACGATCTCCTTCATGGCCGCGACCGCGCGATCGTGAACCGATTGGAGCGGCTCGATGCCGGGCAATTCCACCGACGACGGATCCTGCCTCCATCGAAGATAGAGGTCGGGATCGGGAAGCTCGGCTTCGAACTTCCCCTCCCACTCGCCGTGGTGGATTTCGTTCAGGCGCGAATCGGTGTGGACGTGGAGCCCGTGCGGACCCGCCACGTACGACGCCGTCTCCAGCGCGCGCGGCAGCTCGCTCGAGTAGATCGCCTGGAGCGGCACCTCCCAGAGGAGGCGGGCCAGCCCCTTCGCCTGATCGCGCCCCGCGTCGTTGATCGGCGCGCCGGTCGAGCCCTGGAGCCGCTTCTCGCGGTTCCAGTCGGTCTCGCCGTGGCGCACGAAGACGATGTCGCGGCCCCGGGTGGTCATCGCGACGGGGCTCAGATGCGGCCCTCGCGCACGAGGACCTCGGCGTTCAGAATCGCGGCGCCGGCCGCCCCGCGGACGACGTTGTGCCCCAGCGCGTCGAACTTCCAGTCGAGAACGCTGCAGGAGCGGAGTCTCCCCAGCGTGACGCCCATACCGCCGAAGGCGTCGGCGTCGAGCCGCGGCTGCGGGCGGTCGTCCTCCTCCCGCACGACGATCGGCGAGAGCGGCGCGCTCGGCAGCGAGAGTTTCGCGAGCGGACGGAAGCCGGAGAGCGCGGCGACGAGCGACTTGCGCGTCGGGCGGTGCGAGAACT
>DATIQI010000328.1:0-4886 GCA_035470985.1 Acidobacteriota bacterium | reverse complement strand
CGGCCCCGGAGAACACGCGTTTCACACTCGCGCGCCGGGTCGTCGCCATCTCGCCGGACGGCGCGCGTGTGCCTTCGGCGCGGGCTTTGCGGCGGTCGCGGGCTTCTCGGCGAGCGGCTCCTTCACGTCGCGCGACGGCTTCGCGACGGAGGGCGGCTTCGTCGTGTGCGACGGTTTCGTCGCGGGCGGGCGCTTCACGTGACCCGCGGCCCCGCCCTCGTCGAACGTGACCGTATCGCGGAAGTAGTCGAAGAAGGCGTCCCCCGGGTCGTGCTGGAGAAGCCGGACCAGGGTCTCTTCCAGCGCCTCGACTTTCCCGAAGCGAACGGTGCATTCCGGGCACTGGGAGAGGTGCCGGCGCACCAGCTCCACCGACGCCTCGGGGAGCTCGTCGTCCAGGTAGGCCGAGAGTTGCTGGAGGGTCAGGTGGATCACGAGGCGTTCTCGTCCGATTCGCCGATTCGTCCGAGCAGGACGCCGCGGGCCGTCGAGAGCCGCGCGAGCGTGAGACCCACGGAATGGTCGAGCAATCCGGCGATCTCGTCGTATGGGAGCCGCTCGACCACGCGAAGGGCGAGGGCCATCTGCTCGTCGGGCCGGAGTTCCCGCAGCGCGTCGAGGAGCGCGCGCGCCGTCGCGGCCTCCGATTCGTTTCCCTCCTCCGCGATCGCGAGGAGCGCCGTCGTCTTCGTGGGGTCTCCGGCCCGGCGGCGCTCGTGCGTCACGGAGAGGTTCCGCGCGATCCGAAGCACCCAGGGGAAGAAACGCTTCCCTTCGGGCATCCCCTTCATCCCCGTGTACGCGCGCGCGAAGGAATCGCGCGCCAGATCCGCCGCGTGCTCGTGGTCGCGCGTCAGCGCGTACGCGAGCCGGTAGACCGGGCGCTGGTAGTGCTCCACCAGCGCGAGGAACGCCTGGCGGTCGCCCATGCGCGCCGACGTCATCAACGCGGCTTCGCGCGATTCCTCCATCCATTCTGCACGCCCCAATGCGTTCGACACGCCGGTATCCCCCGAGCCCATGCGCCGCCTGCCCCTCGCGCCCAAGGCAGGGAGGGGTAGGGTTCCTCTGCGATATCGGCAGGTGGTGGGGCGAACTGTGGCGCCAACCTTCACTTGGGGGAGCCCCCCCTCGGGGGGCGCGCCATGACCCGGCGCAGGGGGGCCGCCGTGGTCGGCCGTGGACGCCCTCGAGTCCGGGAGTTTCCAGCGGCTATCTGTTTTGTTTTCATCGGTTTCGTCGCGAACTGCCCGCGTCTTCCGCCCGGCGGAGCATCCCCTGATGACGGCGGCGGGGAATCACGCTCCCGAGTCGGGCCGTCCGACAAACACCTAACCATATGTAAGTTAGTCACTTGAGTGGAACACCCTGGCGACCCGCCGCCGCGGCACGCTCCCTGCGATAGCGTGTGGACGTCGTCAGCATCACGTAACTCGAATGAATCGAATGGTTTGGCGGGGCGTCCTCTGTTGGGGGAGAGCACTGCGGAGTCGGGGCCGCGGTGTGGTGAAGCCGAGGAGGCGAAGAGGCGTCCCGCCATCAAGTTAGGGGCCCATGCGGCCCGCCCACGAGGCGCCCTCGCGCGCCCGGGCGGGGCACCGCGGGGCCCCTTTCGACGTCTTCCTACTAAGTATAAGGTGCGCCGGCGCGGCCCTCCGCGCCCCCTCCGCGTCCTGATTTGGCGTTGACCGAAGTTGGCGCTCTGCCGTACCTTTCCTGGCTCGAGGTCGTGGCCTCGATTCCGTTCGCAGTTCCGGTTCGCGTTCGAAAGATCGCGAGCCGACCGCCCCGCGCGGAGGCCCGCAGTGACCGACAAGAAATCCGACAAGGTCACCGCTTGGCGGCAGATCGGAGTCCTTTCCGCGATCCCGTTCATCCTCGCTCTGTCGCCGATCATCGGGTACTTCCTCGGGACCTATCTCGATACGAAGTTCCGAACGACGCCCTGGCTCTCGTACGTCCTGCTCGGGCTCGGTTTCGTCGCGGGGGTGCGTGAAACGATCCGCCTCGTGAAGCTCGCTCAGCGGGAGGATTAGGTCCTGTTCCGAAACGACAACTCGACGCCGAATCTCCTCACGCGTTCGCTGCGCGTGTCGTGGTTCATGTCCGCGGCGATCGCCGCCGTCCTGCTTCCGTCCCATCCGTACGCCGCGCTCTCGCTGGCCGCGGGGCAGATCCTGACCGCGGCGAATTTCTTCTTTCTCACCCGGCTTGTGAAACTCTTCACAGGCGCCCCGCACGCCCCGACCCGCGCGACGGGTGACGTCATGCGCGCGCAGGGGATCTTTCTCGGCACGGCCAAGGTGCTCCTGATCTACGGCGGCGCGTTCGCCGTCACGCGCTGGCGGGGCGTCGAGCTCCTGCCGCTCCTCGCGGGCCTCTCGATGCCGCTCCTGGCCCTGCTCCTCAAATCGATCATGCTGGCCTTCGGGGCCGGCGCCGCGGATTCACCGCGGCGGGCACCATCAACGGCGGCTCCCGCGCGGAGCCAGGCCAAGCCCGCCGCGACGATTCTCCTCGCCGGTCTCCTCGCGCTTCCGGCGTCCTCCCGGGCGTTCACCCAGGATCACGGCGCGACCCCGCCCGTCGCCACGGAACAGGGCGCCGCCGCGCCCGACTCCGTCGCGCCCGAGCACGGCGCCGCGGCCACGACGGAGCACGGCGCTTCGGCCGGGCACGCCGGGGGCGAGGGCGATCACGGCGGCGGCGGCGAACACCTTCCGAACTGGATCACCCTCGCGAACGACTACTTCCCGGACAACGCGGTCGTCCACTGGATGCACGAGAACGAGTACCTCGTCTTCGCATGGCTCGCGGGCGCCCTCTTCTTCGTGCTGACGTGGGTCGGAATGCGAAAGGCGACGTCGGTGCCGGGCCATCTCCAGAACGCGATCGAGTGGATCGTGGAGAGCATGGAGAACGTCTGCGGCGGGATGCTGGGGAAGCACCTGCCGAAGTACTTCCCGTTCATCATGGCGATCTTCTTCTACATCCTCATGATGAACCTGATCGGCATCATCCCCGGCCTGAAGTCCTCCACCTCCACGCTCGACGTGACGCTGGCGCTCGCGCTGGTCACGTTCCTCTACGTGCAGGTGAACGGGATCATCAATCTCGGCCCGCTCGGCTACCTCGACCACCTCGCCGGCTCGCCGCGCGACGTGGTCGGCTTCGCCATGCTCCCGGTCATGATCCCGGTGCACATCCTGGGCGAGCTGGTGAAGCCGGTCAGCCTCTCCTGCCGTCTCTTCGGCAACATCTTCGGCGAGGACACGCTCATCGTGGTCTTCGTCGGGGTCGCGGCGCTCTGCCTGAAGGCGAGCCTGGTCGCGCTGGCGGTGCCGCCGATGGCGGGCATCACGGCGCTCTTCATGCTGCTCCAGACGCTCACCGCCATCGTGCAGGCGCTCATCTTCTCGCTCCTGGCGACCGTCTACCTCTACATGATGCTGCCGCACGAAGCGCACGGGCACGAGGAGGGCGGTCACGCGCATTGATTCCGACGGTGTTCATCCAGATCCCACGAACCAAGGTCAAGGAGGTGACACAATGAATTTCGCCGCTACGCTCGGTCTCGCGCTTCCGATCGGCATCGGTCTCGCCGCCATCGGTTCGGGCATCGGCCTGGGCTTCATGGGCCGGGGCGCGATGGAGGCCATGGGCCGTCAGCCCGAGGCGCTCCCGAAGATCCAGGTCGCGATGATCATCGGCTTCGGATTCATCGAGGCCCTCACGATCTACGCGTTCGTCACGATGTTCTTCCTCCAGGGGAAGATTCAGTAAGGCGGCGGAGGTAGCGTCCGGCCCGCGCGGCCGGACGCGCCCCGAGCCCGAGGAACGACATGGATCAATTCGTTCACTGGAACCAGCTCCTCGCCCACGCGATCTCGTTCGTCATCTTCTTCTTCCTGGTGCGGGGCGCCTTCATGGCGATCATCTACCCGCCCATGAAGGAGCGCCGCGAGCGCATCAAGGCGGAATACGAGCGGATCGAGCAGGAAAAGGCCGCGGTGGCGGGGCTGAAGGCCGAATACGAAGGTCATCTGAAGAAGATCGAAGCGGAAAGCCGCGAGCGCATCCAGGCCGCCGTCGCCGAAGGGCAGCGGGTCGGCACGGAACTGCGCGACCTGGCCCGGAAGGAAGCGCAGGAGATCCTCGCCCGCGCGAAGGAGGACATCGCCATGGAGCGCGACAAGGCCCAGGTGACCCTCCGCAACGACGTCGTCGCGCTCGCGATGGGCATCGCCGGCAAGGTCGTCCGCGAAGAGCTCTCGGCCGAGAAGCACAAGAAGCTCGTCGATTCGTTCCTCGCCGAAGTGGAGGCCGCTCGGTGATCTCGGTCGGCCTCTCGCGCCGCTACGCGCGCGCCCTTCTCTCCCTGTCGCAGCGCCGGGGCGATCTCGATCGCACCCACGAGGAGCTGCAGGCGATCGCCGCGCTCTTCCTGCGCGACACGCGGGTCCGGCGGTTCTTCGAGACGCCGTCGGTCGCCCGGACGGAGAAGCTGGAGTTCCTGGATCGCCAATGGCGGCCGAAGCTCGGCCCCGGCGTGTTCGGGCTCCTGATGGTGCTGTTGCGGCGCCGGCGGCTGGACCACATCGTCAGCATCTCCGACGAGTTCCACAAGCTCGCGGAGCGCGCGCAGGGCATCGTGCGCGCCACGGTGCGCAGCGCCGTTCCGTTCTCGGACGAACAGGCCGCGCGCCTCTCGGCGGCGCTCGGCCGGAGCACCGGATTCAAAGTCCTTCTCCAGCGCGAGACCGATCCCGCCGTCCTGGGCGGCGCGGTCGTCGCGATGGATCACACGGTCATCGACGGAACCCTCGCGACGGAGCTCTGGCGGATCCGCCGTCAACTCCTTCAGACGCGGGTCCACGGCAGGGGTT
>DATIQI010000327.1:0-6052 GCA_035470985.1 Acidobacteriota bacterium | reverse complement strand
GCCAGTGCGCTCGGCAAGCTCCTGCTCGCGCTCGCGATCCTGCTCGTGGCGGTGTTCGCGCCCGGGCTGCGCCTGCTCGCCGCGGCGCACGCGCTGACCTGGGTCCTGGTGCTCACCAGCCGGCTCCCGGCCCGGCTGGTGGTGGCCGCGGCCGGGTACCCGCTGGTCTTCGCTGCGCTGTTCATCGCCAGCCAGTGGGACGGCACCTGGCAGACGCCGGCGCGCCTCTCGCTGCGCCCGCTCACCTCGAGCCTGGCCGCCGTGTGGCTGGTCGGTCGCGCCTTCTCCTCGACCGAGGCTCCCGCGAGGAGCGGGTCCGCCTCTCCGTGGCGGGCCATCTGCGGGGCGACTACGACGAGAAGCGCGCGGCCGCCCACTTCCGCCTGAGGGACGAGTCGTCGCTCACGGCCCGAGGCTCGCTCCAGCTCTGGCCCGGCTTCGGCGCCTTCCAGGAACTCGGCGTGACGCGGATCCGCGGGCAGAGGGTCTTCATCGACGCGATCGCGCTGAACTCGGATCTCGAGACGACCGTGCTTCGCGCGGAGGCGACGCTCCGGTCGGGCCCGCTCCACGCGGCGGCCGGCTACGAGTCGTTCCGGTGGGGACCCGGCCGGCGCGGCACGCTCCTCCTCGGGGACGCGGCGGGGCCGATGGGCTTTCTCTCCTTCTCGGGCTCGTTCGGAGGGCGCGTCACGGCGACGGCGCTGAGCGGGATCCTCTCCCGCTCGGAGGGACGCTTCCTCGCGGCGCACCGAATCGAGGCCGCCGTGACGCCTCGGCTGAGCGTCGGGATCTCGGAGGCCGTGCGCTACCCGAGCGAGAGCCTGGACCTCCTCTACGCGACGGGGCTCCTCCCCTTCGCCATCGTGGAGCGGATCCACATCCGCGACGCCTCCACCGATTCCTCGCGCGCGCTCGAGCGGGCGAACATCATGGCCTCCCTCGACGTGGTCGCGCGCCCCTCGGCCTCGCTCACGCTCTACGGCGAGATCCTCCTCGACGATCTGGCCACCGAGAACAAGGAGATGCCCGACCGGATCGCCTACCAGATCGGGCTCCGGAGCGACCGCCCGTACCGGGCGAGCACGGCGCACGTCCAGGCCGAGTACACGCGCGTGCGTCGCTTCACGTACGCGACCGAGTACGGCCAGAACTTCATCCATCGGGACCGCCCGCTCGGATTCGCGCTCGGCCCCGACGTGGAAGCCGTCTGGCTGGAAGTGGGGCTCGACGTCTCGCGCGACTGGCAGGCCCGATGGAGCGCCGAGTTCGCGAACCAGGGCGAAGGCGCGCTGGGCGAATCGTGGAGCCCCGCGATGGGCCCCGTCGACAACGCGGGGCTCTACGGCGTGGTGGAGGAGCGGCGCGAGGTCTGGGGCGATCTTCGCTGGATGCCGCGCGATCAGGTGGACGCGAGCGTCGGCGTCGGGTATCGGCGGATCGTGAACGAGAACCACGTCGAGGGCTTCACGCGAACCGCGTGGCTCGCCCGCGTGGCGCTCGACGTGCGGTACTAGGCGCGGCTCCGGGTCCGCGCGGCCCCACTCAACCGCCCCAAGTGCCGGCGGCCAGGCCCCCCATTCCCACGAGTCCCAGCGCGAAGAGCGTCATGGCCGCGTTGATCAGCCACCCGATGAGGCAGACCGCGACCGCGCGGCCGGTGCTCTTGTAGTCGAGCGACTGCCGCACCGCGACGACCATGGCCACCAGGAGCCAGATCCAGATGGCGAAGTCGATCACCCAGCCGACGAGCGGAACGGCCGCGAAGACGCGGAGGAGCCCCGGGCTCTGAGCGAAGCCCATCGTCCGCATCAGCTCGCCGATGTCGGACGTCGTCCCGGGCTCGGCGAGGAACTTCGTGCCGATCACCCACGTCATGAAGGCCCAGAACACCCAGCCGAAGAGCGACGAGACGAGGAGCACGCCGAACCCCGCGGCCCCGCCCGACACGCCGCCGATTCCCGCCGCGATCGCCGAGAGGACGACGACGCCGAGCGCCGGCATCGTGGCGTCCTTGTCCGCCTCGATCTCCTCGATCACCGGCACTTCGAGCTTCGCCGCGCCGATCATCCGCTGCACGAACGTCGCCATCGCCGCTTCCCTCCCTGGGTCCGATCCGCGCCCGCGCCGCTAGGCGGGGGCGCGCGTCCTCGGCTGAAACGCGCTCCGGTCCGACTCCTCCGGCCGCGCGACGCGATCGCATGCTTCCTTCCAGAAGAACTCCTGGGCCCGGAACGGCTTCCGCCTCCCGTCCCGCTTCGCCAGCGTCCCGTCGGCCTTGAAGTCGCGCGCCTTCACGGTGTCGGCGAAGATCGCGTCGAGAATACGCGAGAGCCGCGCGCGATGCTCGGGATTCGTCAGAGGCACCACCAGCTCCACGCGCCGGTCGAGATTGCGCGGCATCCAGTCGGCGCTCCCGATGTAGACGTCCGTGTCGCCGCCGTTTCGGAACTCGAAGATCCGGCTGTGCTCGAGAAAGCGGTCCACCAGGGTCACCACGCGGATGTTCTCGCTCAGCCCGGGGACGCCCGGCATCAGGAGGCAGGAGCCGCGCACGTTCAGGTCCACGCGCACGCCGGCGCGCGACGCCTGGTAGAGCGCGTCGATGATCTGCTTGTCGAGGAGCGAGTTCATCTTCGCGCGGATCTGCCCCGGCTCGCCGGAGGCCTGGCGCTCCACCTCGCGGCGGATGAGCCCGAGAAACTTCGCGCGGAGCCCGAGCGGGGCCATGGCGAGCCGCCGCCACGGGAGCGGCTCCGAATAGCCGGTGACCACGTTGAAGAAGGCCGTGAGGTCGCTGCAGAGATCGTCGTCGGCGCTCAGGAGCGAGAGGTCGCTGTACTCGAGCGCCGTCCGCTCGTTGTAGTTCCCGGTGCCGACGTGCGCGTAGCGCTCGATCCCGGCCGGCCCACGGCGCACGATGAGGAGCGCCTTCGCGTGCGTCTTCAGCCCCGCGAGCCCGTAGAGGACGGTGGCGCCCGCGTCCTCCAGCCGGCGCGCCCAGGCGACGTTCCGCTCCTCGTCGAACCGCGCCTGGAGCTCGAGGAGGACCGTCACCTGCTTCCCGTTCTGCGCCGCCTGCTCCAGGGCGCGCACCACTTCGGACGTGGACGACGTGCGGTAGAGGATCTGCTTGATCGCGAGCACGCCGGGATCCTCCGCCGCGAGGCGGAGGAGGCGGAGCACCGGCTCGAACGATTCGTACGGGTGGAAGAGGAGACGGTCGCGCGCGGCGATCGCGTCCCAGAGCGCGTCGCCCGGCGGGATGTCGGGGTCGGGCTGAGGCGGCCACGCCTCCGCGCGCGTCGCGGGGAGCCCCGGGACGCGGGCGAAGTCCATGAAGAAACGCCCTTCGAGCGGCCCGGCGAGCCGGTAGATCTCCTCCGGCTCGACGGCGAAGGCCTTCGCGAGGCGCGACGCGAGCGCCTCGCTCGCCGACTCGGCCACCTCCAGGCGAACGGGATCGCCGCTCATCCGCTGCTTCAGCATCTGGCGGACCGCTTCGAGGAGATCCTCCGCTTCCTGGTCGTCGGTCGCGAAGTCGGCGTCGCGCGTCACGCGGAACGGCGCGACCTCGAGGATCCGGTATCCCTCGAAGAGCGCGCCGAGCCGCGCGCCGACGACATCCTCGAGGAGCGCGAAGCGGAAGCGAGCGCCGTCACCGTCGCCGCGCACGCGGGCGCCCCCGACCTGCATCCAGCGCGGCGAGAGCCGCGGCAGCGGGACGAAGGCGAGGCGCTCGGGCTGGGCGTCGGCGCCGCTCTCGGATCCGTTCGTTCCCTCGCCCCCGCGCACGAGGCGCACCGCCAGATGGAGCTGGAGGTTCGCGACGCGCGGCACGGGAAGCTCCTCCTCCACCGCGGCGGGCGTCAGGATCGGCAGGAGCTCGTTCGTGAAGTGGCGATCGAGGAACTCGCGCTCGTTCGGCTCCAGGTCGTCGCTACGGACGAATCGGACACCCTGCTCGCGAAGCGCCGGCGCCAGATCGCGCTCCCACGCCTGGTCGGCGGCCTGGATCAGCTCCTTCGCGCGCGAGGCGATGTTCGAGAGCGACTCGCGCGTCCGGGAGGTCTCGGTGATCGGATTCTCGGCCTCCGCTTCGAGGAGCCAGCGAAGCCCCGCGACACGGATCATGAAGAACTCGTCGAGATTGGAATGGAAGATGCCCAGGAACCGGACCCGCTCCAGGAGCGCGTTCGAGGAGTCGATCGCCTCCTCCAGCACGCGCCCGTTGAACGAGAGCCAGGTGAGCGCTCGATTCAGGTAGCGATCGGGCGGCAGCGTCTTCGAGTCGGCTTCCGTAGTAATCACCTCTCCCCCCACAACTTGTTACGATTTCGTTACTTAAGAAAATACCCGAGCGCGGCGCGGCAGGCAAGGGCGCTCTTCCAGGCCCGTCCCGGGTCGCCCGGCGCCGCCCCAGTGGTGCTACCAAGGTATCCGTTGACCCGAGGTGGTTTTGGGTCGATTGTTAATGGGAAGTGGACACTGTTAAGGCGGCTGTACTTCCTGTCCGGGAGGCGCGTACGGAGACCTGGAAACGGTTCAAGGAGAAGGAACTGAGCCATTCCATGGCCCACTACCTTCAGGCCGTCGCCTCGCTGAAGCGGGACAAGGGCTACGCCAAGGTCAGCGAGATCGCCGAGTCGCTCGGAGTCACGAAGAGCGGCGTCACGTCCATGATCCGCTCCCTCGCCGCGCGCGGCCTCGTCGATCACGAGCGCTACGGCTGCGTGGAGCTGACCGAGGAGGGGCTCCGGCTGGCCGAGGTGACCGAGTCGAGCCGCCACGTCCTGGAGGCCTTCCTCACCGACATCCTACGCGTCCCGAGCCCCATCGCGCACGAGGACGCCTGCATGATCGAACACCTCGTCAGCAACGAGGCGATGTCTCAATTTGTGCGCCTCACGGCGCTGATCCAGTCGGATCAGCCCGCGGCGATCGCGTTCCGGCGTCTCTACGAGGAGCAGCAGCGCTGCGGCGCCTCGGGCGACCCGTGCCCCGTCTGCGGCGACGGCGCCTGCCTGGAACGGACCTTCCGCGACGCCGCGCCCCGCGAGGAGCGCCCGGCGAAGCCGGGTGCTCCGCCGAAGCCGGCCGGAGAGGAAGCATGACCCCGTCGACGATCTTCTCGGACCAGCACCTGGCCGGTCTCCTCCCGGGCGAGCGCGCCCTCGTGCGGCGCGTCTACGGCGCCCCCGATTTCTCGCGACGCATGTCGGAGCTCGGCCTCGTGCCGGGCACCGAGGTCCGCATGATCCGTCGCGCTCCGTTCGGAGATCCGATCGAGTTCGTGGTCCGCGGGACACACTTCTCCATCCGCCGTGACGAGGCGGAGGGGATCCGTGTCGTCCCGGTCTAGCCTCGCGACCCCGCCCCGCGGCAAGCGCGCCATCCCGCTCGCAGGGCGCGTTCCACCGGCCGCGCGCCGGCATCGCCTCGTCGCGGTGGTCGGCAATCCCAACTCCGGAAAGTCGACCCTCTTCAATCGCCTGACCGGGCTTCGCCAGAAGGTGGCGAACTACCCGGGCGTGACGGTGGACGTGACGTGCGGCCGCTGTCCGCTCCCCTCCGGAACGATCCTCGATCTCGTCGATCTCCCGGGCGCCTACAGTCTCCGCCCGCGCTCTCCCGACGAGGAGATCGTCCGCGACGTGCTCCTGGGCGTGGACCGCACGACGCCCTCGCCCGACGCCGTCCTCCTGGTGCTCGACGCGTCGAACCTCGACCGCCACCTCTTCCTGGCGCTCCAGGTCCTCGACCTCCAGCGCCCGACGATCATCGTCCTGAACATGGTGGACGTGGCGCGCGAGCAGGGCCTCCTCGTCGACCGCGCCGCGCTGGAGCGGCTCCTCGGCGTGAAGGTCTTCGAGACGGTGGGCCGGACGGGCGAGGGCGTGGACGCGGTCGATTTCGGTCTCCCTTAAACAGACGCTCGATAGTTGCCAAAAACAAGGCGAATAGATCACGATATTTTGAGTAGTTCGTTTGCTGAAAATCAATGCGTGCGTAATGCAGCTTTCCTTTTAGCCTTGAGTCATTAGGAACAACC
>DATIQI010000326.1:0-4932 GCA_035470985.1 Acidobacteriota bacterium | reverse complement strand
GCCTCCACCGCCATCCTCACGTTCGCCGCGTGGCTCGGGTTCCGCTGGTGGGACCGGGTCGGGATGCCGGGGAACGACAAGCTCCTGGTCGTCGTCATGCTCGTCCTCGGTCTCTCCGCCGGCGTCCATCTCGGCACCGTCCTCGTGGCGCCGGGGATCCTCCTCCTCGTCGGAATGGTGCGGCCGAGCTACTACACGTCGAAGCGGTTCTGGGCGGGCCTCCTGACCTCGGGGCTCTTCACGATGTACGTCGGACTCGCGATCGTCCGCGGGTGGCCCATGCCGCAGGCGCTCCTCCTCATCTGGGGCGGTGGCCTCGTCTTCCTCCTGGCGTGGCGCCGCGATCTCCTCCTGAAGAACAACCTGGTCACCTGGTGCTCGCTCGCGATCCTCGCGGGGTTCACCATCCAGTACGTCCTCCTGATCCGGGCGCAGCAGATGCCCGCCATCAACGAAGGGGCGCCCGCCACCATCGAGGCGCTGCGCGAGTACCTCGGCCGCAAGCAGTACGGCCCCGCCAGCCCGTTCGAGCGGCGCGCGGACGTCTGGTACCAGGTCAGCCACATGTACCTCCGGTACGTCGGGCAGCAGTGGCCCATCCTCGAGCGGCTCGGCTCGCTCGACCTCCAGTCGTTCTGGGTCCGGATGGTGAACATGATCCCCTTCGCGCTCTTCTTCCTCGGCGCCTGGTGGAACTTCCAGCGCGATCGGAAGACGTTCTGGTTCTTCGCGGTCCAGCACCTCCTGTTCGGGCCGTTCCTCATCTTCTACCTGAATTTCACGGACCACGAGGTGCGGGAGCGCGACTACTTCTTCACGAACTCGTATCAGTTCATCGCGGTTTGGATCGGCATGGGCGCGGCCGCGCTCCTGCAGGCCGTCGCCCAGGCGTTCGAACCCGGGGGCGCGAAGGAGCGTCCGCCCGCGGCGCTCCGCGCGGCCGAGACGGCGGACGCGGGAACCGGGACGGTCGGCGCGACGCCTCCGAGCCGGCCGGTCTCGCCGGTGCCCGTGGCGGCCTGGGCCACCGCGGCCGCGCTGGTCGGCTTCTCGATCCTTCCGGCGCGCGCCGGCTGGTTCGAGCACGACCACAGCCGCTTCTGGATCGCGCACAACTACGCCTACAACATGCTGGCGCCGCTCGCGCCGAACGCCATCGTGATGACGAACGGCGACAACGACACGTTCCCGCTCTGGTACATCCAGGAGGTCGAGGGGGTCCGGAAGGACGTGCGCGTCGTGAACATGAGCCTCCTGAACACGCCGTGGTACATCCTGCAGCTGAAGAACCAGGAGCCGAAGGTCCCCTTCACGATGACGGACGATCAGATCGGGCAGCTCTATCCCTACCAGGACGAGCGCGGGGAGATCGTCTGGGTGCGGGACCTGGCGGTGCGCGACATGGTCGTCGCGAACCGGTGGCGGAAGCCGATCTACCTGGCCGTGACGGTCCCCGAGCAGATGGGCCTGGAGAAGCAGCTGACGCTGGAAGGGCTCGCGTACCGCGTCAGCCCCGAGGCGACGAAGAAGGAGATCGATCTCGAGCGGACCATCAAGAACCTGTACGAGGTCTTCCGCTACGACGGACTCCTCGACAAGAACCGGAGGCTCGACGCCACGGTCTACCGGGACGACAACGCCATGAAGCTCGTGCAGAACTACGCGGCGGCGCACGTGCAGGCCGCGTATCAGCTCCAGACGATGGGCCGGATCCCCGAGGCGATCAAGGTCCTGGACGACGCCCGGACGATCTCGCCCGACTTCCCGGGACTCCTGGAGTATCTCGCGCGGCTCTACGACGGATCGGGGAACGCGGCCAAGGCCGAGTCGCTCTACCGCGAGGGCCTGGCGCGCTTCCCGGGAAGCCCCGAGTTCTACTTCCACCTCGGCACGATGGCGTACCGCCGGGGCGACATCGCGCAGTCGATCGAACTCCTCCGGCACGCGACGACGCTGAACCAGCAGTACTTCGACTGGTTCAGCGCCCTCTTCACCGTCTACTGGCAGACCGGACAGAGGGAGGCGGCGCTCGAGGTGCTGCGCGGCTGGCTCCGCGCGCACCCCGAGGACCAGCAGACCGCGGCCGACCTGGCCGCGTACGAGGACTCTCTGCGAATCCTCGGCGGAGGCGAGCCGCCGCCGCGGCCGCTTCCCGGGGAGCGCTGACCCTCCGATGCGCGCGCTCGTGACCGGGGCGGCCGGCTTCATCGGCTCGACGCTCGTCGACTCGCTCCTCGACGAGGGAGTCGACGTCGTCGGCGTGGACGCCTTCACCGATCACTACGATCCGGCGCGGAAGCGGGCCAACCTCGAGGGCGCGTGCCGGCGCTCCGGATTCCGGCTCGTGGAGGCGGACCTCCGCACGGCGCCGCTGGAGCCGCTCCTCGAGGGCGTGACGCACGTCGTCCACCTCGCGGCCCTCCCGGGCGTCCGCGCCTCGTGGGGTCCCTCGTTCCGCGCCTACGCCGAGCACAACATCGTGGCGACCCAGCGGCTCCTCGAGGCCGTGCGCGCGGCGGGCTCCGGCGTGGCGCGGCTCGTGGCCGCCTCCAGCAGCTCGGTCTACGGCATGCCGACCCGCTTCCCGACGCCGGAGGACGAGCCGCCGCGGCCGCTCTCCCCGTACGGCGTCACGAAGGTGGCGACCGAATCGCTCCTCCAGGCGTACCGCGGCTCCTTCGGGCTCCCGGCCGTGGCGCTCCGCTACTTCACGGTCTACGGACCGCGCCAGCGCCCCGACATGGGCATCCATCGCTTCTTCGAGGCGGCGCGCGCGGGAACGCCCGTGACCGTCTTCGGCGACGGGAGGCAGACGCGCGACTTCACGTTCGTCGCCGACGCCGTGCGCGCGACCCGCGAGGCCATGACGCGCCCGGCGCCGGCGCCGGTCTACAACGTCGGCGGCGGGCACCGCGTCTCGCTCCGCGATCTCCTCGACGACATCGCGGCGATCGCGGGGCGGCCCCTGGAGCGCCGCCACATCGAGCCCCAGCCGGGCGACCCGCGCGACACGGCCGCCGACACGGCGCGCGCGCGCCACGATCTCGGCTTCGAGCCCCGCACCGAGCTGGCGGAGGGTCTCGCCCTCCAGTGGGCGTGGCAGCGGCCCCGGACGGGAGTGGCCGCGTGACCGAGCCCGGCGCGCGGGGCTGCGACCTCACGGTCCTCGTCCCCGCCTACAACGAGGCGGAGAACATGAAGCCGCTCCTCGAGAAGCTCGTCGCGGATCTCGCCCCCCTCGGCCGGACGTACGAGATCATCGTGGTGGACGACGGCTCCACCGACGGGACGCTGGAGGCGCTCCGCGGACTCCGCGGCTCGATTCCCGGACTTCGCGCGCTCTCGTTCCGGCGGAACTTCGGGAAGTCGGCGGCCCTCTCGCTCGGCTTCCGCGAAGCGCGCGGCCGTTACGTGGTCACCATGGACGCGGATCTCCAGGACGACTCGAAGGAGATCGGGCCCCTTCTCGCGAAGATCGAGGAGGGCTACGACCTGGTCTCCGGATGGAAGCAGAAGCGGAAGGACCCGATCATGAAGACGGTTCCCTCCAAGCTCTTCAACGCGGTCACCGCCTCCATGACGGGCGTGACGCTCCACGACATGAACTGCGGGCTGAAGGCCTACCGCGCCGACGTGGTGAAGACGGTGAAGCTGCGGGGCGAACTCCACCGCTTCATCCCGGTCCTCGCGCATTGGAACGGATTCCGCGTCTCGGAGCTCCGCACGGTGCATCACCCGCGCCTCCACGGGACGACGAAGTTCGGCCCCGCGCGCTTCATCAACGGATTCCTCGACCTCCTTGCCGTGATGTGCATGACGACGCAGAGCACCCGGCCGCTCCACCTCTTCGGGCGCCTCGGGATCGCGGTCGCCTTCCTCATCTCCTCGAAGAACAGCGCCTTCTTCCGGTGGAGCCGCTACTGGAATCCGGACAGCATGTATTACGACTTCCTGGGCTCCGGCAGGAACAAGACGCTTTGGGTGATCGGCAGCTTTCAGATTACCGACACGCATTCGATTACGCCGGCATGGCTAAACGAATTCCGCCTCGGCTCCACCTACAACCAGAACACGCAGCGGGTCGGTCTGCAGGCCAAGCCTATCCTCGACCTTCTCGGGGTCCAGGGCGTCCCGGATATCCTCTATTCCGGGAGCATCACGGGCGTGCCCTCCATCAGCATCACCGGAATATCGGGAATCAGCCAGTTCAGCCACGGCACGAGCAACACCCGGCTCTGGGACATTTACGACACGGTCAGCGTGATGAAGGGGCGGCATTCGGTGAAGTTTGGCGTCAACCTGCGGAAGGACATCAACGACAGCGAGTTCTGGGACAAGCCGGGCACGTTCAGCTTCACCGGCGTGTTCAGCGGGGCCGGCATTGCCGATTTCATGCTGGGGCTGCCCTACAGCGCGGTGCGGGCGTATCCGCGCGCGGCCCTGGGTTCCACGCGAACCCACAGCTGGTACTCGGGATGGTTCGTGCAGGACGATTTCAAGGTGACTCCCCGCCTGACGCTGAATTTCGGGTTGCGCTGGGACACCACCTTCCCCGGCGAGGAGACACACGGGCTTTACTATAACTTCGACCCCGGGACCGGGAACCTGGTGGTGCCCTCGAGCGAAGCCATCGGCCGGGTGATTCCCACCTTTCCATCCAACGTGACTTTGGTGACTGTGTCACAGGCCGGTTTCCCCTCCCGTCTGCGCAAAACGGACTGGAACAACTTCGCACCACGGGTCGGCGTGGCGTGGCGCCCCTTCGGGGAGCGCCTCGTCATCCGTTCGGCTTACGGCATCTACTTCGATCCGCTCAGTCTTGGCTATATCCAGACCGGCGGCCCGTGGGGCGGCAGCGAGACGTTCATCAACCAGGTGACCGGCGGGACGCCCTTATGGCAGTTTCCATCGGCCTTCCCGGCGGGAGCGCCC
>DATIQI010000325.1:0-1522 GCA_035470985.1 Acidobacteriota bacterium | reverse complement strand
GCAACACCAGCTGGTGCGCTTTCTGCCAGACGACCAGTTCCTCGAATCTCCTGGCAGGCTGTCGGACCATACTCGTTCCTCCCATCTCCCATCTCCTGTCTCCTGTCTCCTGTCTCCTGTCTCCTACCTCCTACCCCCCTTTCAGCATCACCCGCGCTGCATTCCTCCCCGGCGCGCCCATGATGCCGCCGCCGGGATGCGCGGCGGAGCCGCATAGGTAGAGCCCGCGGATCGGAGTTCGGTACTGCGCCCAGCCGGGCGCCGGCCTCAGGAAGAAGAGCTGTTCGAGCGTCAGCTCGCCCTGGAAGATGTTGCCCTCGGTCAGTCCCCACTCGCGCTCGAGATCGAGCGGGGTCACCACCTGGCGGTGGAGGATGACGTCGCGGAAGTTCGGCGCGTACTCGGAGATGGTTTCGACGACGGTGTCGCCGAAGGCGTCGCGCTGCTCGTCCCACGTGCCCTCCTTGAGGTGGTAGGGCGCGTACTGCACGAAGCAGGACATCACGTGCTTGCCCGGTGGAGCGACAGACGGATCGGTGAGGCTCGGGATGACGATGTCGATGTAGGGGCGGCGCGAGTACCTTCCGTACTTGGCGTCGTCGTAGGCGCGTTCCATGTAGTCGACGCTCGGCGAGATCGAGATCGCGCCGCGCAGGTGCGGCCCGGCGCCGGGAAGCGCGGTGAAGTCCGGGAGCGCGTCGAGCGCGAGGTTCACCTTGCCCGAGGAGCCGCGGAACTTGTAGCGGCGGATGTCCTCGACGAACTCGCCGGGCAGATGGTCGGCGCCGACCATCTGCAGGAACGTGAGCTTCGGGTCGACGCTGGAGGCCACCGCGGACGCGGTGAAGTAGTCGCCGTTGTCGAGCACGACGCCCCCCGCCGCGCCCTCCTTCACGATGATCTTCGCGACCGCCGCGGTGGTGCGGATCTCGGCGCCAGCCTCGACCGCCGCCGCGGCGATGGCGTCCGAGATGGCGCCCGTTCCGCCGCGCGCCAGTCCCCACGATCGGAAGGCGCCGTCGATCTCGCCCATGTAGTGGTGGAGGAGGACGTAGGCGGTGCCCGGCGAGCGCACCCCGAGGAACGTTCCGATGATCCCGGAGGCGGCCATCGTCGCCTTCAGCACGTCGGTCTCGAACCACTGATCCAGGAAGTCGACCGCGCTCATGGTCAGCAGCTGGACCTGGTTGTAGCGGTCCTGCTCGGGCAACGCACGGAACCGCCGGCCGAGGAAGAGCAGGTCGAAGAGGCCGCGCGGCTCGAGCGAGGTCGGATCGGGCGGCGTCATGTCGAGGATCGGCTTGACGAAGCGGCCCATCTCGACCATCGCCTTGCCGTACTCCTCGTACGCCTCGGCGTCGACTCTCGAGTGACGCGCGATATCGCGCCGCGTCCGGGCGTGGTCGTTGACGCGCCACAGGTAGTTGCCGTCCGGCATCGGCGTGAACGTTCCGTCGAGCGGCAGGATCTCGAGCCCGTGACGCGGGAGATCGAGCTCGCGGATGATCTCCGGCCGCAGCAG
>DATIQI010000324.1:0-2515 GCA_035470985.1 Acidobacteriota bacterium | reverse complement strand
AACGCCGCGAGCGCCCGCACCGCGGCGAGCTTCATCTCGTCGTTGAACCGGCGCGCGCGCACGTCGAGCGCGCCGCGGAAGAGGACCGGGAATCCGAGGACGTTGTTCACCTGGTTGGGATAGGTCCGGCGCGCCAGCGCTCGACCACGGCGAGATCCTTGTCGCCCCGCCCCGAGAGATTCACGATCACGAGGGGATCGTTCCCGAGCCCGCCGCGCGGACCCTCGCGCCGGACGTACGCGAGCGCGTGCGACGACTCGAGCGCGGGGAGGATCCCCTCCGTTCGGGCGAGGAGAAGGAACGCCTCCACGGCCTCGTCGTCCTCGGCCGCGTCGTAGCGCGCGCGTCCCGCGGCGTGGAGCGCCGCGTGCTCGGGGCCGACGGCGGGATAGTCGAGCCCGGCCGAGATCGAATGCGTCTCGCGCACCTGTCCCGCGTCGTCCTGGAGGACCAGCGTGCGCGTTCCATGGAGCACCCCGGGCGCGGGCGCGGCGAAGCGCGCGGCGTGCCGTACGCTCGCGAGACCCTCTCCGGCCGCCTCGACGCCGACGAGGGCCACGGCTCTGTCCGCGAGGAACGCGCCGAAGATCCCGATCGCGTTGCTCCCGCCGCCCACGCAGGCGACGACGGCGTCGGGAAGGCGTCCCTCCCGCTCGAGGATCTGCGCGCGCGCCTCGATCCCGATCGGCGCGTGGAAGTCGCGGACCATGGTGGGATAGGGATGCGGCCCGAGGACCGATCCGAGGAGGTAGTGCGTGTCGCGCACGGAGGCGGACCAGTCGCGCATCGCCTCGTTGATGGCGTCCTTCAGCGTCCGGCTTCCGGAGTCGACCGCGGCCACGTCGGCGCCGAGGAGGCGCATCCGCTCGACGTTCGGCCGCTGGCGCTCCATGTCCACGGCGCCCATGTAGACGACGCAGTCGAGCCCGTAACGCGCGGCCGCGGTCGCCGCGGCCACGCCGTGCTGGCCCGCGCCCGTCTCGGCGATGAGCCGCCGCTTCCCCATCCGCTTCGCGAGGAGCGCCTGCCCGATCGCATTGTTGATCTTGTGCGCGCCGGTGTGGAGGAGGTCCTCGCGCTTCAGGTAGAGGCGGCGGAGCCCGCACGCGTCGCCGAACCGGGGCGCGTGCTGGAGCGGCGTCGGGCGCCCCGCGAAGTCGCGAAGCTCCCCGGAGAGCCGCGCCTGGAACGCGGCGTCGGCGCGCGCCTCCTCGTAGGCTTCGGCCAGCTCGCGGACCGGTCCGTAGAGCGTCTCCGGGACGTAGATCCCTCCGAACTCGAGCCCCGGCCCGAAGCGTCCCGCAGGAGCCGCCGCGGCGCCCGTCATGACCGCTGCGGCCGCTCCCGGTCCGCCGCGCGCACGCGCTCCACGAACGCGCGGACCGATTCCAGATCCTTCCGGCGCGGGGCGCGCTCCAGCCGGCTCGAGGCGTCCACGCCGTAGGGGCGGACGTCGCGGACGAGATCCCCGACATTGTCGGCCGCGAGACCACCCGCCACGACGAGGCGGATCCCGTCCCGGACGGCGACGGAGGCCCACGCCCAGTCGGCGCGCTTCCCCGTGCCGCCGGCGAGGACCGCGTCATGCGCATCGAGGAGATAGGTCCGGAGCGGAATCATCGGGAGCGTGGAGACGTCGGGGAGCGCCGCGCTTCGCAAAACGTGCCAGACGTCGGCCGCCGGCCAGGGCACCCGGTCGAGCCACCCTTCCACCTGGACCGCGCGAAGGCCGAGGTCGCGCGCGATCGGCTCGACGTGCTCGGGCGTTTCGTCGCGGAAGACGCCGACCAGATCGGCGTCCGGCACCGCCTCGCGAATCGCCCGCGCTTCGTCGCGCGAGAGGCGGCGGGGGCTCTCCGTGAAGACGAGTCCGAGATAGTCGGCGCCCGCTTCCAGGCTCACTACCATGTCGCGTAATTCCAATATATTGTTACTCGCCTCCTTGCTGGCACTGGCGCTTTCCGCCTGCAACAAATCCGAAACGCCCAAAACTGAAACAGCCGGCGACGAGCTGGTGATCAGGATAGGCGCTGCCGCACCGCTCACCGGCCCGCAGGCACACATCGGCAAGGACAACGAAAACGGCACGCGCATGGCGATAGAAGATGCCAATGCCAGGGGCGTGACCATAGGCGGGCGCAAGACGCGTTTCGAGCTGCTCAGCGAAGACGACCAGACCGACCCGAAAACCGCCACCATCGTGGCGCAGAAGCTGGTGGATGCGAAGGTGAACGGCGTCATCGGCCACCTTAATTCCGGCACCACCATCCCCGCCTCGCGCATCTACAACGACAACGGCATTGCCCAGATTTCTCCTTCCGCCACCGCAGTGAAATACACCGCGCAGGGTTACAACAATGCTTTCCGCGTGATGTCCAACGACGCGCAGCAGGGCCGCGTGCTGGGCGAGTTCGCTGCAAAGAATCTCAAGGCCAAAACCATCGCGGTGATCGACGACCGCACCGCCTATGGCCAGGGCATCGCGGATGAATTCATCAAGGCGGCCGAGGCCAGC
>DATIQI010000323.1:0-6614 GCA_035470985.1 Acidobacteriota bacterium | reverse complement strand
GGCCGAATCGTTCAGCACGATCCGGACGTTGAACCGCCCGTCCGCGATGGTCGTGGCCGAGCAGTCGATGTTGGTTCCGACATCTTGGTAGGTGTACGCGGGCGGCGGCGCCCCCGCGGGCGGCGCCGGCCGCACGGTCCTCGAGCTCCGGAACGTCTCGAAGGAGTACGAGGGAAACCGGGTCCTGAAAGGGGTCTCGCTCGCCGTGAAGGCGGGCGAGATCCACGCGCTCGTCGGCGAGAACGGCGCCGGCAAGAGCACCCTGATGAACATCCTGTTCGGCATGCCGGTCATCCACGAGACCGGCGGCTACGGGGGCGACGTCATCCTCGACGGCGCCCCCGTCCGTTTCACCGCGCCGGTCCAGGCGATGGAGGCCGGGATCGGGATGGTCCACCAGGAGTTCATGCTCCTCCCCGGATTCCGCGTCGCCGAGAACATCAAGCTGAACCGCGAGCCGACGCACCGCTCGTTCCTCTCGCCCGTTTTCGGACGCCTCCTCGACACGCTCGACGTGAAGACGATGCGCGCCGACGCGCGACGCGCGCTCGACCGCGTCGGACTCGACCTGGACGAATGGCTCCCCGTCGCGGGGCTGCCGGTCGGACACATGCAGTTCATCGAGATCGCGCGCGAAGTCGACAAGGCGGGCCTGAAGCTCATCATCTTCGACGAGCCGACCGCGGTCCTGACCGAGTCGGAGGCGGAGCGGCTGCTCGAGGCGATGCGTTCGTTCTCGGACGCGGGCGTCGGGGTGCTCTTCATCACGCACCGGCTGGACGAGGTGAAATCCGTGGCGCACTCGATGACGATCCTGCGCGACGGCGAGGTCGTGGAGCAGCCCGATCCCCGGACCACATCGGTGATCCGGATCGCCGAGCGGATGGTCGGCCGGCCCGCGTCGGGCGTCGGGCGGCGCGGGCGCGGGACGGCCTCCGCGGAGATCGCGCTCGCCGTGGAGGGCCTGCGCGTGGAGATGCCGGGCGAGCCGGTCGCGGACGTCTCGTTCGACGTGAAGCGGGGCGAGATCCTCGGCATCGGGGGCCTGGCCGGTCAGGGAAAGCTGGGCATCGCGAACGGGATCATGGGGCTCTACCCCGCGTCGGGCCGCGTCACGCTGGACGGCCGCCCCTTCCCCCTGAACGACGCGCGCGGCGCGCTCGCGGGCGGCGCGGCCTTCGTCTCGGAGGACCGGCGCGGCGTCGGGCTCCTGGTCGAGGAGAACATCGAGCTGAACATCGCGCTCTCCGCCCTCGAGGCCCAGGGGCGCTTCCTCCGGCCCTTCCCGGTGCCCGCGCTTCGCCCCGCCGACGGGAAGGCGATGCGCGCGCACGCGCTCGACATGATCGGCCGCCTCGACATCCGCACCACCGGGCCGCGCCAGGAAGTGCGGCGCCTCTCCGGCGGCAACCAGCAGAAGGTCTGCATCGCGCGCGCCATGACGCTCCGGCCGCGGCTCCTCTTCGTGAACGAGCCGACGCGCGGCATCGACGTCGGCGCGAAGGAGCGGGTGCTCGAGATCCTCGCGGGGCTGAACCGCGACGACGGCGTGACGCTGGTGGTCACCTCGTCGGAGCTGGCGGAGCTGCGCGACATCTGCGACCGGATCCTCATCGTCTACGGAGGCCGGGTCGCGGCGGTCCTCGACCCGGGCGCTTCGGACGCCGAGTTCGGTCTCGCGATGGCTGGGGAGGTTCTCGCGCGATGAGTTTCGCGGCGGCGGTGGGCCGGCGAGGAACCCTCCGGGCGCTGTCCTCGCCCGCGCTGCGCGCGGGCTGCGGGGGCGCCCTCCGGCTTCTCGCCGTCCCACCGCTGCACCCGGACCGGACCTCGCAAGAGCCGCCCCGGCCGGCTCGCGACCGTAGGGAGCACGAGCCGTTCCCGCGTGGGGCATCTTCGGTGAGGGGATCGGCCGGGAATCGTCGGAGGCTGCCTCCGCAGCCGGCGGAGCCGGCGAGGACCAGCAGCCGGAGACGATTCCCGGCCGATCCCGGCCACGAAGGCCCGAACGCGCGAACCGCGCGATCCCAGAGAGGCAAGCGATGAACGACCGGCTCCGCGTGTTCGTGAAGGAAGCCGGCGTGCCGCGCCTCCTGATCGGCGCGTTCGTCGTGGTCCTCTTCGGCGTCGCGGTCGCGACGAAGATGAACCTCGCGAGCCTCGTGACCGACTCCATCGTCCGCGTGGCGCGAAACGGGATCCTGGTGCTGGCGCTCCTCCCCGCCATCCAGGGAGGCGTGGGGCTGAACTTCGGCCTCCCGGTCGGGATCATCTGCGGGCTGGTCGGCTGCGTGATCACGCTCAACGCCGGCGTGCACGGCCCGCTCGGGCTCCTCATGGCGACCGCGCTCGGCGCGGGCTTCGCGATTCCCGCGGGGCTCGGCTACGGGTGGCTCCTGAACAAGACACGCGGCCAGGAGATGATGGTCGGGACGTATCTCGGCTTCGCGGTCGTCTCGGGGATGTCGATCTTCTGGCTCCTCGCGCCTTTCACCAACCCGACCCTCGTCTGGGCGATCGGCGGCAAGGGGCTCCGCACCACGCTCGCGCTGACGGGCGCGTTCGACCGCGTCCTCGACCGCTGGCTCGCGTTCACCGTGGCGGGCGTCACGATTCCGACGGGCGCGCTCCTCGTCTTCTTCGGGCTCTGCGCCCTGACGGCGTGGTTCTTCCGGACCCAGATGGGAATCACCATCGCCGCGGCGCGGAGCAATCCCCGCTTCGCGCGCGCCGCGGGAATCTCCGACGAGCGGACCCGGATCCAGGCCACGGTCTTCTCCACCGTGCTCGGCGCCGTCGGGATCGTCGTCTACAGCCAGTCGTTCGGCTTCGTCCAGCTCTACACCGCGCCGCTCCTCATGGCCTTCCCCGCCATCGCGTGCATCCTGATCGGCGGCGCGAGCGTGTCGCGCGCCACGGTGACCCACGTGATCATCGGGACGGTCCTCTTCCAGTCGATCCTGACCGTGGCGCTCCCGGTCACGAGCCAGGTGATCCAGGGCGACATCTCGGAGACGGCGCGGCTCATCATCCAGAACGGGATGATCCTCTACGCGCTGACGCGCGCGAGCGCGGGGTCGGGCCGATGAGCGGCGATCGCGGCGGCGGTCGCGGGATCGGCCGGCTGAGCCTGAATCTCGGCCACTACGCCGTGCCGATCCTCTTCACGGCCCTCTGCCTCTTCGGCATCGTGGTCGCGAAGATCACGCCCGCCTTCCTCCTCGGCGAGATGCTCGTCCGGGTCGGGCGGAACTCGATCTTGGTCTTGTCGCTTCTCATCCCGATCCTCGCGGGACTCGGGCTCAACTTCGGCATCGTGCTCGGCGCCATGGCGGGCCAGGTCGCGGCGATCCTGGCCGTCCACTGGGGCTTCTCGGGAATCGGCGGGTTCGGGTTCGCCATGCTCCTCGCCACGCCGGTGGCGATCCTCTTCGGCTACGCGACGGGCGCGCTCTTCAACAAGGCGAAGGGGCGCGAGATGGTCACCGGCCTCATCGCGGCCTACTTCGCGAACGGGATCTACCAGCTCTTCTTCCTCTTCGCCATCGGGACGCTCATCCCCTTCGACAATCCCGGAATGGTCCTGCCGCAGGGCTTCGGGCTCCGGAACACGGTGGACCTCACCCCGATCCAGTACGCGGTGGACGATCTCTGGAGGATCCGCTGGGCGATGGAGGGGACGTCGCTCCGCGTTCCGATCGCCTCGTACGCGGTGGTGGCGGCGTTCTGCGCGCTCACGCTCTTCTTCTTCCGGACGCGGCTCGGGCAGCAGTTCCGCGCCATGGGGCAGGACCCCCACGTGGCGGCGATCGCCGGCATCCACGTCGACCGAAACCGCCTCCTCGCGACCATTCTCTCGACGGTCCTGGCGGCGTGGGGACAGCTCTTCTTCCTGCAGAACATCGGGACCTTGAACACGTACAACAGCCACGAGCAGGTGGGGATGTTCGCGATCGCGGCGCTCCTGGTCTCGGGGGCGACGGTCTCGCGGGCGACGGTGGGGCAGGCGCTCCTCGGGACGATCCTCTTCCACACGCTCTTCGTGGTCTCGCCGCTGGCCGGGAAGGCGCTGGCGGGCGACGCGCAGATCGGCGAGTACTTCCGGGTCTTCGTCGCCTACGCGGTCATCACGGTGGCGCTGGTGCTCCACGCCTGGCAGGCGGTTCGGAGCGCGCGGGCGAAGGCGTAGCGCGCCCGGACGGCCGGATCAGAGTCCGGCGGGCGAGCGGCGCGACGCGGCGATCACGCCTCCCAGCCGGCTCACGGAGCCGGCGTCCACGTCCCCCTCCCGCATCCGCCACGCCCAGTTCCCCTCCGGCTCGGCCGGCAGGTTCATGCGCGCCTCGCTCCCGAGGCCGAGCACGTCCTGCATCGGGACGATGGCCAGCTCCGCGCGCGATTCCATCGCGACGCGGATCATCCCCCGGACCACGTCGGCGGAGGAGGCGTCCTCCGGGAGCCCGAGCGCCGCGTGCAGGCGGACGCCCTCCTCCGCGGTCAGCGACTCCGCCCACCCGCGCGCCGTGTCGTTGTCGTGCGTTCCCGTGTACACGACCGCGTGCTCGGGGTGGTGCGCGGGATGGTGCGTGCTCGAGGGATCGAGGAGCCCGAACTGGAGGACCCGCATCCCCGGGAGCCCCGAATCGCGCAACAGCGCGCGGACGTGATCGTCGATGTCGCCGAGATCCTCCGCGATCAGAGGGAGCGCGCCGAGCGCGCGCCGGAGCGCCTCGAAGAAGCGCATCCCCGGTCCCGGTTCCCAGCGCCCCTCGATCGCCGAGGTCGCGCCGGCCGGCACGGCCCAGTAGGCCGCGAATCCGCGGAAGTGATCGAGCCGGAGGAGGTCGCATCGCTCGAGCGTGGCGCGGACGCGCTCGATCCACCACGCGAATCCTTCGGCCTCGCAGCGATCCCACCGGTAGAGCGGGTTCCCCCAGAGTTGTCCCGTCGCGCTGAAGTAGTCGGGCGGCACGCCGGCGACGCAATCGGGGAATCCGTCGGGGCCGTAGCGGAAGAGGTCGAGGCGCGCCCAGACCTCCGCCGAGTCGGGGGCGGGATAGATCGGGAGGTCGCCCAGGATGGAGATGCCTCGCGAACGCGCCGCCGCGTGGAGGGCGCCCCACTGCCGCGCGAAGAGCCACTGCACGTACGCGTGGTACTCGCGCGCCGCGGCGAGCGCCTTTGCCGCCTCGGCCAGCGCGCCGGGCTCGCGCCGCGCGAGGGGAGGGTCCCAGGCCGGCCATTCGGCTCCGTCGTGCCGTTCCTTCAGCGCCGCGTAGAGCGTCCAGTCGCCCAGCCATCCCGAGCGCGAGGGATCCGAGGCCCACGCGCGCGCCTCCTCGAGGGCCGCCGGCGCCGCCTCCGTGCCCCCGGCCCTCACGGTGTCCCACGAGCGGCGAAGGAGCGTCTCCTTCCAGGCCCGGACGGCCGGGAACTCGACGCGGGCGACGGGAAAGTCGGGGGTCACCTCGAGCGCGCCGGGCGGCAGGAGCCCCTCGGCCGCCATCCGCTCGGGGGAGATCAGGAGCGGATTCCCTGCGAAAACGGAGAGTTCGCCGTAGGGCGACCCGATGTCGTAGGTCGGGCCGAGCGGGAGGACCTGCCAGATCCGGAAACCGGCCGCGGCGGCCCAGTCGAGGAACCGAATCGCCTCGCTCCCGAGGTCTCCGGTGCCGTAGCGCCCCGGAAGCGACGTGGGGTGGAGCAGGACGCCCGCCCGCCGGGGGCGGCGCCGATCGCCGGACAGGTCTTCGCTCATCCCCGCGGAGTCTAGCGTTCCGTGCCGTATCTGTGGCAGAGTTTCCCCTCCATGCAACCCATGCCTTCCGCGCTGGCGAGGCTACCCGAGCTGGCGCGCAACCTCTGGTGGTCGTGGAGTCAGGAAGCGCGCGAGCTCTTTCGAAGCCTCGATCCCCTCGCCTGGCAGGAAACCCGCCACAATCCGATTCGCGTCCTCCAGGAACTCTCCCCGGAGGACCTGGCGGAAGCGGCGCGCCATCAGGACACCATGATCCGCTACCGGACCGCGATCGAGGGACTCGATCGCGCGACCGCGGGGCGCGGCACGTGGTGGGACGAGGCGCAACCCGACCTCGCCGGGAAGCGGATCGCCTTCTTCTCCGCGGAGTACGGGCTCCACAACTCGCTCCCCATCTACGCCGGGGGCCTCGGCATCCTGGCGGGCGACATCGCGAAGGAGGCGAGCGACCTCGGCATCCCCTTCACCGCCGTCGGCTTCATGTACGCGCAGGGCTACTTCCATCAGCGCGTGAACGTCGAGGGGCGCCAGGAGGAGATCTACCGGCAGATCGACCGGGAGCGGATCGCGGCCACGCCCGCGCTCGGCCCCGACGGCCGGCCCGTGCGGATCGAGATGGCGCTCCCCAACCGGACGCTCCACGTCGCCGGATGGCACGTGCGCGTCGGCCAGACCGATCTCTACCTCCTCGACACGAATCTCGAGGAGAACGCGCCGTGGGACCGCGAGCTGACGGGCCGCCTCTACGGCGGCGACCAGACGACGCGGCTCCTGCAGGAGATCGTGCTCGGGATCGGCGGCGTCCGCCTGCTGCGCGCCGTCGGCGCCGCGCCCGACGCGTGGCACGCGAACGAAG
>DATIQI010000322.1:0-4814 GCA_035470985.1 Acidobacteriota bacterium | reverse complement strand
AAGCGAGGGCGAGGACAGCGCCCGGAGCCTTCTCCCGCGCGATCGCTTCCGGCGGCCGCGGAGCGGACCGCGATCTACACGATCGAGACGACCAGCCGCTCCAACATCGCCTTCAGCGGGACCGCGGCGCTCGCTACTCTGCTCGTGACGTCGTCGTGGCTCAGGCGCGCCGGCGAGCGGCCGGCCGCCCAGTTCGTGACGCAGGAGATCGCGATGCAGGGGAGGCCCAGCGACGCCGCGACCGCGGCTTCCGGCGCGGTCGACATGCAGACGACGTCGGCGCCGAGGCGCTCGAGCATCGTGATCTCGGCGGGCGTCTCGTACGAAGGGCCGAGCATGACGCCGAGCACGCCCCGCTCGACCGGCACGCCCGCGCGGGCGGCGGCCCGGATCGCCTTCGCCGTCAGCTCCGCGTCGTAGACGGCCCGGGCCGCGAACCCGCGTCCCAGCGCCGCGGCGCGCTCGGCCGGACCGCCCTCCGGCGGAGTTTCTCCTCGAAGCGGCGAGCGCCACTGGAGATTCACCTGGTCCTCGATCACGACCAGGGTCCCCGGCGCCATCCGGGTCGCGATCCCCCCCGAGGCGTTGGTCAGGACGAGCGCCTTCGCGCCGAGCGCGGCGAGGAGGTGGATCATTCGCGCGACTCCCTCCGGCGCGTGTCCCTCGTAGAGATGCGCGCGTCCCTGCGCGATCGCGACGGGCCGCCCCGCCCAGGTCCCGAGCAGGAGCCGTCCGGCGTGCCCCGCGACCGTGGATCGCGGGAGCCCCGGAATCTCGTGGTAGGGGACCTCCGCCTTCCACGCCGTTCCCTCGGCGACCACGCCGAGTCCGCTCCCGAGGACGAGCGAGGCGCGCGGCACGAGCGGCGTGCGGCGCCGGACGACGGCGAGGGCGCGTTCGACGTCGAAGGGCTGGGTCGCGAGGTCCGCCGCGGCCGATTCGTCGCGGCGCGCGAAGGCCCGCGGCTTCACAGCGTGTCCGGGTCGAGCCGGGCCTGGCGGCCGGCCGAGAAGCGGAGCGCGCGGCGTCCGAGGAAGACGAGGTAGAGGAGCGCGAGGAGGAAGGGAGCCGCGTCCATGGCGATCGCGCCGGGACCCGACGGGCCCGCGTAGGGTCGCAGCGCGCGGAAGAGCGCCGGTCCCGCGGCCAGAAGGAGCGCGGGAGTGAACGCCCAGCGCGCGCCGATCACGCAGGCGAGGGCTACGATGGCGAGCGCCACGGGCGGCGTCCCGTCCGAGTGGCGCAGGAGGAGCGCCGCCGCGGGAACGGCGAAGAGCGATCCGACGGCGAGTCCCAGGAGCCGCGTCCTCGGGGCGCTCGCTCCGGGGAGCCTGAGCCCGGGCGTCTCGCCGAAGGCGCGGAGCCGAAGCCCGAACGGCGTCCGCCAGTGGACCCAGGCCGCGAGCGCGATCAGGAGCGGCGCGGCGAGGAGCCACGGGTTCAGAGCCAGATCCTCCGCGAGCGTCCCGTCGAGCGCCGTGCCGCGCACGAGGCCGGGGGGCGGCGTGATCCCGAACAGGAGGTGGTCGCCCGCCCGAAGCAGGATCCCGAGCGTGCAGGCGGCCGTCAGGCTGGCGGCGAAGGAGCCGACGGCCGGATCGGCGCGGAGCACGTGGAGGAGCCCGCCCGTCAGGAGCGCGTAGACGACGACCGCCGCTGCCGCGATGCCCGACGCCCCGGCGTAGGAGGCGGTCGCGTCGAACCCGACGACGAAGCCGATCATCGCCGCCGCCACGGCGCCCTCGACGCCCAGGCCCGACGCGCCCGCCCGCTCCCAATAGAGGCAGGAGACGGCGAGGAGGGCGAGGGCCGCCCACTCGATCGGGAAGCGCAGGAGCGGGATCCAATCCATGCGCGTCGGCGTCAGCGCTTCTCGGAGAGGAGCGCGCGGATCTTGGTCTTCAGGAGGTCGATCGCGACGACGTTGTACCCCCCCTCGGGGATCACGAGGTCGGCGTATCGCTTGGAAGGCTCCACGAACTGGAGGTGCATCGGGCGGACGCTCGATTCGTACTGGCGGATGATGGAGTCGAGGGTCCGGCCGCGCTCCGTCAGGTCGCGTTTCAATCGGCGGATGAATCGAACGTCGGGGTCGGCGTCCACGTAGATCTTGATGTCCATCAGCTGGCGCAGCGCCGGGTCGTCCAGGATGAGGAGTCCGTCGAGGATCACGATCGGCCGCGCGTGCACGGCCAGCGCCTCGGGGAGTCGCGTGTGGGTCCGCATGTCGTAGACCGGCATCTCGACGTCGCCCCCGGCGAGAAGCGTTTCGAGCTGGCGGCGAAGGAGGTCGCGGTCGAACGCGTCGGGATGGTCGAAGTTCCGGTTCTCCCGCTCGCCGAGCGGGATCTTCTGGAGGTCTTTATAGTAGGAGTCCTGCTCGATCAGGAGGACCTTGTCGTGCCCCAGATCCTCGGCGATCGACTGCGCGACGAGCGTCTTGCCGGCGCCGGTTCCCCCGGCGATCCCGATGAGAATGCCGCGGCCCCCTCCGGGCATCCCTACCCGACTTCCTGTCCGGCGCCCGACTCCATCTCGATCTCCGCCTCGGAGAGCGCGGCGACGTAGGGGAGGTGGCGAAACCGCTCCGCGAAGTCGAGTCCGTAGCCGACCAGGAACCGATCGGGCACCTGGAAGCCGACGTAGTCGAGCGGCACCGGCCTCTCGCGGCGCTCCGCCTTGTCGAGGAGGGCCGCGATCCGCAGGGAGCGGGGGCGGCGGGCCAGCATCGTCTCGCGCAGGAAGTCGAGCGTGTGGCCGCTGTCCACGATGTCCTCCACCAGGATCACGTCGCGTCCCTCGATCTCCTTCTCGAGATCCTTCACCAGGCGCGGATTCCGGCTCGACTCCGCGGCGGCGCCGTAGGACGAGACGCTGACGAAGTCGATTTCGTGGGGGATGGGGATCGCCTTCATGAGGTCGGCGATGAAGCAGATGCAGCCGTTCAGGACCCCGACGAGGAGGGGGCGGCCGCCGGGGTAGTCCCGGGCGATCTGGCTCCCCAACTCGCAGACGCGCCGGTGGATATCCGACGATGAAATCAAGACTTCCATGGGGCGCCGCCTCCGGGTGGTCGTTCAGGCGAATGTAGCACCCGTCCGGGGGGGTGTCAAATCCGGCGCAAGTTCGCCCCAGGACTGCCGATAAATGCCCTCAACAGGGCTCCGGAACCGCAACGTGGGGAGGGCGTGTCGTGGGCGTGCAGCCGGGTATCGAGGAACGTCGTCAGGGGCAGCGGCGCCGGAGCGACCGGCGCGCGGCGGGGCGGCTGGAGAAGCGGATGTACTTCCTCCTCTGGGGGGTCGGCATCCTCAACTTCACCGACGCGGCCCAGACCATCTATCTGCTGAACGTGAAACTCATGGTCGAGGCGAATCGCTTCATGGCCTACCTCCTCGACCACTCCCCGTACGTCTTCTGGATGTACAAGACGCTCGTCCCGACGCTGGGCTGCGTCCTCCTCTGGCGCTTCCGCAAGAAGGTGAAGTGGCTGCCGGGCGCCGTCATCACGGTCTTCGCCGTCTATCTGACCGTGGTTCTGCGAAGCTTCCTCTACATGCTCCTTCCCGGAACACCGACCATCTAAAGGGGTAGATACCGACCAACATGGGCGACCACTACCTCAGACTCGCGACGCAGCCCGAAGGCGGAGGCGTGCTCCCCAGCGCCGCTCAGGCGACGCGGGAGGACGTCGGCTACTTCTTCATCAACTCATTCCTCCTCTCCCGGATCGACTCGGATCTCCCGTCCGACCTGGAGGAGTACGACGAGGACGTGAACGTCTACACGGCGTCGCTCCTGGCCGGGATCGTGACGGGGCGCGAGGATCTCCTGCGCGCGGACCTGGTTTCCGCCCGCGACAGCGACGTCTTCGCGCGCGTGGAGGCGACGAAGGACCGGCGCCACCGCTACCGCGTCTACAAGGCGAACGCCGACTTCCTGTACGTTTCGCTCGGTCTCTTCAGCGGCGGCGAGGCGACCGCGGCCGTGCCGCACGATCCGGCCGACCGGACCCAGGCCCTGACGGGCCGGGGGAAGTCGTATTACCACTTCGCCTCGGCCTACGCCGAGCGCCTCTACGGGAGCCGCGCCGGCATCGCGGAGGTGATGGACAAGCTCTCCCGCAACTTCGAGGCCTACACGAAGGTGATGGCCTGGATGAGCGGCGAGTACCTGCATCTCCTCCAGCGGATGAGCGCGGGCGAGGTCTTCCACCTGAGCCGCGACCTCCAGAGCCGCTTCGAGGCGTCCCACAAGACGCATGTCTGGGACGAGCTCCTGGAATCGTACGTCGCCTGGCAGCGGACGCACGCCCTCGAGGCGCGCCGCCGCCTCCATCGCGCCGCGCGCGAGCTGAAGAAGATCGACCCCTCGTTCTCCTTCCGCGCGTTTCGCGAGCGCTGGACGCCCCGCCCCGAAGAATGATCGGGGGGCGTTTGACGCCCGCTCGCCCCCTCGCGTAGGCTCCCCCCACATGCCTGCCTCCCCGCTTCGCATCGGTCTTCTCGGATGCGGCGTCGTCGGCGCCGGACTCGTCGGCCTCCTCGGCGCGCGCGAACGCGCCGTGACCGAGGCGGCGAACGGCCCGCTTCGCCTGAGCCGTGTCGCCGTGCGCGATCCTTCGAAGAAACGCGACGTGGACCTCGTGGGCGTCGCCGTCGGCGGCGATCCGATGGCCGTCGCGGGCGCCGACGACGTGGACGTGGTGGTGGAGTTGATGGGCGGGCTCGACGCGGCCCTTCCCGCGGTGCGGCTCGCGCTCGAGCGGGGCCGTCCCGTCGTCAGCGCGAACAAGCTCCTCATCTCCGCGCACG
>DATIQI010000321.1:0-1842 GCA_035470985.1 Acidobacteriota bacterium | reverse complement strand
GGCCGCTGCTCTTCGAGTCCAATCCCGATCTCGTCTGGGGAATGATCGCGAGCCTCTATATCGGCAACGCGATGCTGCTCTTCCTCAACCTGCCGCTGGTCGGCGTCTGGGTGAAACTCCTCGCCATCCCGCGGCCGTGGCTCTAGCTGGGCGTCGAGGCGATGACGAGCGGCAATCACATCTGGGACCGGAAGGAAGCCCTCCCGCTCCTCGACGAGGAGCCGCTCCTCCTCCGGCCGCACAACTACCCGCCCGGCGTCCCGGGACGCGGCGTCCACGTCTTCACGTCGCGCGGCGGAATCCAGGTGGGCATCCTGAATCTCATGGGCCGCGTCTTCATGCGCGAGCTGGAGTGCCCGTTCCGGACGGCCGACCGCGAGGTGGCGGCGCTCCGCGAGCGGACGCCGGTCATCCTGGTCGACTTCCACGCGGAGGCGACGGCCGAGAAGATCGCGCTGGCGCACTATCTCGACGGTCGCGTCTCGGCGGTGATCGGCACCCACACGCACGTCCAGACCGCCGACGAGCGGATTCTCGCCGGCGGCACCGGCTACCTCACGGACGCGGGCATGACGGGGCCGCACGACTCGATCATCGGCGTGCGAAAGGACCAGGCCATCGGGAAGTTCCTGAATCTCCTCCCGACGCGCTTCGAGCCCGCGACGGAGGGAACGCTCCTGCAGGGCGTCCACCTCGACCTGGACGAGACGACGGGGCAGTGCCGCCACATCGCGCGGATCTCGATTCCGCTCCGGACCGAGAAGGCCGTCGCGGCGGGGAAGCCGTGAAGACCGAGCGCGACGCCGTCCTCCTGACCGCGGAGCCGCTGGCCGGCGAGATCCGCGCGGGCGTGGCGCGGCGGGTGGAAGCCCTGCGCGCGCGCGGCGTGGTCCCCGGCCTCGCCGTCGTCACCGTCGGCGAGCCTCCGGCGGGGAATCCCTACGTGCGGGCGAAGTGCCGCGCCGCCGAGACGATGGGCGCGCGCGCCGACGTCACGCGCCTCCCGCTCGGCACGACGGAACCGGCGCTTCACGAGACCTTGGCCGCCATCGGCCGCGACCCCGCGATCCACGGGCTCATCCTCCAGCTTCCGATCCCCGCGCCGCTGCGCGAGGAGCGGCACCTGGAGGACGTCGCGCCCGAGAAGGACGTGGACGGGGTCCATCCCCTGAACGTCGGACGCTGGATGAACGGCCTCGTCGCGCATCGCCCGGCCACCCCGCTCGGCATCGTGGCGCTCCTCAGGCGCCACGTCGGCGACCTCGCGGGGAAGCGGGTCGTCGTCGTCGGCCGGAGCCGCATCGTCGGCCGTCCCCTCTCCGTCTTCCTCTCGGAGCGGAAGGAGGGGATGAACGCCACGGTCACCCTCTGCCATTCGGAGACGCGCGACCTCGGCTCCATCACGCGCGAGGCGGAAATCCTGATCGTCGCGATGGGACGGCGCGCCGCCATTCGCGCCGAGCACGTCCGTCCCGGCGCGGTCGTGGTGGACGTCGGGATCCATCCGGTCGAACGTCCGGCGGGGAGCCAGCCGCCGGGACCGGGCGCCCGAAAGTACGAGGGCGACGTCGACTTCGAATCGGTGCGTCACGTCGCGTCGGCCATCACGCCGGTCCCCGGAGGGATCGGACCTCTGACCGTCGCGATGCTCCTCTCCAATCTGGCCGACGCCGCCGAGCGCGCGGCGGGGGCCACGGCCGCTTCGTGACGCCCCGCGCCGCGACCGTCCGGGCGGACCTCGGCCCCGGCGAGCCGCGGATCCACACCGTCTCCGAGGCGATCCGGATCGTGAACGAGGCGCTCGACGAGGGCGTCGGACGGATCGTCGTCCAGGGGGAGATC
>DATIQI010000320.1:0-9517 GCA_035470985.1 Acidobacteriota bacterium | reverse complement strand
CGAGCCGCCCACGCCGATCGGCGCGCCGGAGCGCCCTCGAATCGCCTCGATGACGGTGCGGGCGTCGCGGGCGTAGCGGCCGGCGCTGTAGATCTCGTCCGGCTCGACGAACGAGGCGAGATGGTGCGGGGCGCGGGCTCGATCCTCGTCGGTCGGCGCCGCGGTGCCGATCTCGAGGCCCCTGTAGATCTGCCGCGAGTCGGCGCCGACGATCTCGCCGCCGACGAGGGGGGCGAGATGGAGGGCGATCTCGCTCTTCCCCGCCGCGGTCGGGCCGAGGAGGACGATGGGGCGTGCAGGCCGTGCGTTCATGGATCGAGGATACCGCGAGCCGCGCGGGCTCCGTCAGCGACGGCCGAAGCGGCGATCGAGCTCTTCCATGGAGAGGCGGACGTACGTGGCGCGCCCGTGGGGATCGCCGTGCGGCAGTTCGGTCGCGAAGAGCCGGTCGACGAGCGCGCGACGCTCCTCGGGACGAAGCGGCTGCCCCGATCGGACGGCCGCGTGGCAGGCGAACGTCTTCGCGATTCCCTCCTCCGGAGGCTCGCCCGAGGCGTCGGTGTCCTCGGCGGTCACGAGCACGCGCTTCAGCGCCTCCACCGCCGCTTCTTCCGGCACGGACGCGGGCACGCCCCGGACCGCCATCTGGCGCTCGCCGAAGAGCGCGACGTCGTATCCGAGCCGCTTCAGCTTCGTCTCGTGGAGGAGGAGGATGTCGAGCTCGTCCGCGGTCAGATCGATCACGCGCGGGAAGAGGAGCTGCTGCGTGGGGCCGCCGGCGCCGAAGAGCCGCTCCCGCGCCTCTTCGTAGAGGATCCGTTCGTGGGCGGCGTGCTGGTCCACGATGACGAGCCCGCCCCGGATCGGCGCGAGGAGATAGCGATCGTGGAGCTGCCAGATCGAGATCTCGGGCTCCGCGAGATTTTCGCGCAGGTCCCCTTCGTCGCGCTCCCGGTCGCGCGCCACGTCGGCGCCGAGCGTGTCGGGAGGCGCGTAGAGCGCGCGCGCCACGTCGAGACCGTCGAGCGCCTCCTGCCTAGCGGGCGGTATGCCTGCTCCCGGCTTCGCGCCCGATTCGTCCGAGGTCCCGAAGCGCTCCACGCCCGCGAAGGGACGTCCCGACGCTCCGGTGCCGCTCCCGACCTCGATCCCGGCGGGAACGTAGCGCCGCATCGCCTCCTCCACCGCGGCGCGCACGGCCTGGAAGACGCGCGACTCGTCGCGGAAGCGGACCTCCCGCTTCGTCGGATGGACGTTCACGTCGACCAGCGCCGGATCGAGTTCCAGCATCAGGAGGCCCGCGGGATAGCGGTCCGAGGGAATCAGGTTGCCGTAGCCCTGGCGCATCGCCGCGCCGATCGTCGCGGAGGCGACCACGCGGCCGTTCACGGCGAAGAACTGGTGGTCGCGGTTCGCGCGCGCCTGTTCCGGCGAGCCCAGAACGCCGCGCAGGAGGACGCCGCCGATTTCCCCCTCGAACGCCTGGCCCGGATCGGTCCCCTTCGCGCCGCGGCCGTACACGAGCGCCCAGCGCTCGAGGAGGTCGCCGGCCGGCGGCAGATCGACGTCCTCGCGTCCTTCGACCGAGAAGCGCCAGTGGACGGCGGGCACCGTGAAGGCGTAGCTCCAGACCACGCGGGAGAGGACCCTCAATTCCGCGTCGCGCGATTTCAGGAAGCGAAGCCGCGCGGGCGTGTTGAAGAAGAGATCCTCGACGGAGACGGTCGTCCCGACGGCCCGGCCGACGCCGGAGACCTGGATGAGCGTTCCGCCGAGCACCTCCACCTGCGTGCCGCTCAGGTCCTCGGCGGAGCGGGTGGAGACGATGAGGCGCGAGACCTCCGCCACGCTCGCCAGCGCCTCGCCGCGGAAGCCGAGCGTCCGGATCGCCTGGAGATCGTGCTCGGTCTCGAGTTTCGAGGTGGCGTGGCGCTTCACGGAGAGGACGGCGTCCTCGCGCGTCATGCCGGCGCCGTCGTCGAGGACGCGGATGGAGCGCTCGGGGCTCGCGGAGACCTGGATCGCGACGAGGCGGCTTCCCGCGTCGAGCGCGTTCTCGATCAGCTCCTTCGCGACCGCCGCGGGGCGATCGATGACTTCCCCGGCGCGGATCTTCCCCACGACGTCGGGCGGGAGGACGCGGATGCGGGCCATCGTCAGGCGAGTCTCAGGACCGGAAGCTCGCGGGGAAAGCGCGACAGGAACCGGGCGCCGCCCGCCTCCACCGCCACGTCCTCCTCGAGCGAGATCTGGCCGTGCCCTTCGAGATAGAGGCTCGGCTCCAGCGTGTAGATCTCGCCCTCGCGGACCTTCTCGTACGGCGTTTCGCCGTACCGCTCCCAGCGCGGGCCGAGCGTGCCGCCTCCGTCGTGGACGGCGCGGCCGAGATGGTGCCCGAGCGCGTGCGCGTACTCCGGATAGCCGCGCGCGACGAGGTGTCCCCGCGCGACCGCGTCCACTTCCCACCCGGCGACGCCCGGGCAAAGCGCCACGGCCGATCGTTCGATCGCCTCGGCCACGGCCGTGTAGGCGTCGCGCACGACCCGAGGCGCCGATCCGTCGCGATCCGCGACGTACCAGAGGCGCTGCAGATCGGAGCGATACCCGTCCCGCGCGATCCCGAAGTCGACGTGCACGACGCAGCCCGGCTCGATGGCGTCGTCGCCCGGCCGGACATGGCCCACCGGCGATCGCCCGCCGACCGTCACCGTGGGACAGTGGCCCCGCGGCCAGGCCGTGGTGACGCCGGCGCGCGCGGCCTCCTCGTGGAACGCGGCGGCGATGTCGCGCGCGGTCATCCCGAACCGGAACGAGTCGCGCACGCGGTCGAACATCGCTTCCGTCTCCCCGATCGCGCGCACGATCCGCTCCCGTTCCTCCGGCAGCTTCACGCCGCGCCAATGGGCGAGGAACCGCGCCGCGCTCTTCAGCCGCGTCGCGTGCGGCGTGTCGCGGAGCGCCCCGTCGAGCCAATCGCGGAGTCCCGCCGTGAGCCCGTCGGCCAGGGCGTCGTCCACCGAGACGTCGATCCCGATGGCGCGCGGCGCGAACGAATCGAGGAGCGCCAGGAGCGCCGCCCGCGGGCCTTCCTTGTACGTCACGACTTCGTCGAAGAGGCCGAGCCGCTCCAGGTCGGGCGCGTCGAACGTGGCGACCAGCGCGGCCGTCCGCTCGCGGCCGATCAGGAAGATCGTCGTCCAGGTGAAGTCGAGGTCGAAGAAGAACGGGAGGACCGGCTCGGGCCGGTCCGACGATTCGCGGACGGCGACGAGCCAGAGATCGAGGCCGTGCTCGGAGAGGAGCCGCTGGGCCTGCGCCAGTTTCAGGGCGCCGAGCGAGGGAGCGCGCGGGGGCGTAAGCGTGGACATGCCGAGACTTTAGCCCGGCCGCCCTCCCGCGGCAAGGAATCTAGTGGGAACGCTCGCGGCGAAGGAGCTCCAGGAGCTCTCCGCCGGTCGGGACTTCGTCGGGATAGGTGAACTGGCGCCCTTCCAGCCGGACTTCGTCGGGGTTGCGGAGTCCGCGGACGCAATCGAGGCGCGGCACCAGATGATCGAGCCGGCGAAGGAGCGCGCCGCTGTCCTTGTCCGTTTCCGGCGAGAGGACGGCGAAGCGGCCGCCTCCGAGCCGGGCGATCGCGTCCACTTCGCGCACGTTGTGCGCGAGCGCCTCCGCGAACTGGCGGAGGAGCGACTGGGCCCAGTCGGTTCCGTGCGCCGCCTCGAGATCGTCGAATCCGGTGATCGAGCAGAGGGTGAGGAGGAAGCGGTCGTGGTAGCGCTCCGCGCGCTTCACCTCCTCCTGGACGCGCGCTTCGAGCCCGGCGCTCCCGAGGAGCCCCGTCACCGGATCCTCGGCGGGGCGCGTGTCGTTCGCCCCGCGCACGGCCTGCTCCCAGGCCAGCGAGACGTAGAGGGAGACCTTCCGGAGCGCTTCCAGGTCGACGCCGTCGAGCGCGGATCCGAACCGCTCCACCGTCGCGGTCTCGGGGAGCACGACCGACAAGGTGCCGAGCACGCGCTCCCCGAGACGGATCGGAACGATCGCGTGGGCCGGCTCCCCCTCCTCGCCCGCGGTGGACGAGCGTTCCGAGCCCTCCGAGAGGACGGCCGCGGAGAGGAGCGATTCCCGCCCGGCCGCCTCGTCGCGATCGTGCTCCGTGCCGTCGAAGCCGTTCCGTTCGAGAACCGCGCCGTCCCGGCCGACCAGGCGCGCGACGACGTACGCGCGCGGTTGGAGCTGGCGGAGGGCCCCGGCGGCCTCGCTGCAGAGGAACTCCACGTCGCGCGCCATCATGAGCCGCGGCGCGAGGTCGGCCAGCTTTCCGAAGACGACGCCCTGACGCGCGATGGCGTCCTCCGCGCGGTGCGCTTCGACCAGCCGGCCGAGCTGCTCGCCGAGACGGACCATCAACCGCGCGAAGGGCTCCGCGTCGTCGGCGGTCACGGGGACGTTCTCGGCGACGAGGACTCCGTGGCGGACCTGCCCCCCGATGGCCGCGGCCACGAGGTTGGGCGTGGCGCCGCGGCCGAGCCGGTCGCCGAGGAAGACCGGATCGCCGTCGTGATGGACCTTCGCGATGAACCCGGCGGTCGCGGCCGGAAGCGCTCCGTCGGGGCCGGCGGCCGCGTTCGAGGAGACGACGGTGAACCGCCGCGCCCCCGGCTCCGCGAGGTAAAGCGTCACGGACGCCGCCTCGAGCGGCGCGACGAGGCCCCGCGCGACGGCACGGAAGCGCGAGGCGCGATCGGCCGGCGCGGTGGCGAACGCGTCCTCCATCGCCTGGCGCGCGCGGTACTCGGTCGCCTGGAGATCGCGCTTCGTCCGCTCGACCACGCGCTCGAGGATGCTGGAGATCTGGCCGCCGATCTCGCCGAGGCGCGCGAGGTCGCCTTCGTCGAAGCGCTTCGCCGCCTGGCTGCTCGATACGTTCAGCACGCCGATGATCCGGCCGTCGAGCTTCAGCGGGACGCACATCGCCGCGCTGATCCGATGGCGCTCGCGGCCGTCGCGGAAGCGCGGATCGTCGATCCGGTCGTGCAGGAGGATCGGGCGTCCGTCGAGCGCGACCTTCCCCGCCACGCCCTCTCCGAGCGGCTGGCGCATCGTGCGGACGACGTCGCTGGAGAGCCCGTCGGCGAACGCGATCCGGAGCTCGCCCGCCTCCTCGTCCACGAGCATGATGGAACCCGAGTCGCCGCCCGTCTGGTCGATGGCGAGCGAGAGGAGCTCGCGGAAGAGCCGCTTCCGGTCGTCGGTGAGCGCGAGCGCGTCCCGGATCTGGCCGAGCCGCGTTCCGGTCAGCTGATCGAAGGAGACTTCCCACTCCTGGATGGGCGTGGGATCGCCGGTCGCGTCGGGGCTCGCGTCGTGCGCGCCGAGGCCGTCGCCGTCGCCCGCGTGGGTCGCGGCGGCAGCGGGTCGCGCGGGTTGGTCGAGACGCGCGACGAGCGATTCCAGCGTGACGAAGACGCCGGGCGAGAAGCCCGCCTTCAGGAGCATCGCGGCGCTCGGGGAGTCGAGCGAGGGGAGGGCGATGAGATCGGGCTTCAGGGAGAGGAGATCGAGCGGCTCGGTGGAGCGCGGAACCTGGAGCATCTCGGCGATCCGAAGCGCGAGCGCGTCGGCGTCGGCGTGCGCCACGAGCACGACGTCCACGTCGGGATTTTGGCGAGCCTTCGGGACCAGGTCGACCCGGTCGTCCGGAAGGTCGAGGAACGCGAGCCGCATGGCACTCCTGGTTCGGCCGTCCTAGGCAAGTTGATTTGGGGGAAGAGTCCACGGCCGGAAACGCAAGGATTGTACCACCGCCGGCGCACCGCCCCCGATCCGCGGGGACGGGGTTAACCCGTTCGGCCGGAGCCACCTATCGGCAGCGAAACGGCCTCGCCGCCCCGGAGGGGCGGAGAGGCCGGCGAGGCCGCGGTGTGCAAATCGCCCGATCAGGGTCCGACGGTCAGCACTTTGCCGACCGCGACGTTCCGATCCTGGTCGGAGGCGCGCACCGTGACCGCGTGCTCGCCGCTCTCGACGTCGGGGATGACGAACTCAAACGGCTCCTCGCGCTGGTCGTAGATCCCGTCCTTCGGAAAGACCTGGCGCCACTCCCCGCCGTCGAGCGAGTACTCGATGGAGGCGATGTGGGTGTCCGCGTCGGCGGCGAGCCCGGTGACGGCGATGGTGCCCTTCGCCCCCTTCGCGCCGCGCGCGGAGGCGCTCAGCGACGCGACGCGCGGCGGGACATTGTCGATGCGGAACGGCGCGCTCATCCGCTCGGTCTGGAGCGCGAGATCGGGCGGGTTGTCGTAGCGATCGCTCGCGACGACCTTCACGCGGTAGTCGCCGTTCGCGAACGACTCCGAATCCCAGGAGAGGACGCGGTCGGGAAAGTCCTCCGCCAGGACGCGCCACGCGTTTTCGTCCGCGGCCTTGATGGAGACCGTGTAGGCGACGTCGTCGCCGTTCGGGTCGAGTCCCTCCCAGGTCACGGTGCGGACGCCGCGCGCCCACGCGACGCCGGCGTCGGTCGCCTGCCGCGGTCCGAAGCTCGGATAGGAGTACTCCACCTTCAGCCCGCTCGGGAAGACCTGGGAGACCTGCGGCGGCCGCGAATCGGGGCCTCCCTCGCGGAACGGCTGATCGGGCCCGTGCACGCGGATCGCTCCCAGCTCGGGCGGGAGGTTTCGCGGCCGGTAGGCGACGCTCACCATGGCCACGGAGGGAATCGCGTTCCCTCCGCCGGAAAGGCGGAGCCGGTACTGGAGGAACCGGGCCGAGGGACTGGTGATCGGCGCGCTCCCTTCGCGAAGCGGCGTCTCAGCCGACCAGTCGCTCCACCCTTCGTCGGGAGTCTCGCCGAGCCCCGATCGGGTGGAGAGGCGCGCCTCGCCTCCGCCCGACACGCGCGCGGTGAAGCGGCCCCAGCTCGCGACGGAGCGGAGATCGTGCGCGTCCGAGACGTAGAGACCCTCGCGCGCGCGACCCGGCCCGAGCTCGAAGAGCGCCGCCGGATTCCCGGTGGCGACCACGAGCGCGTCGCCTTCCCCGGCCAGCGCCAGCACCTGCTTCTCGCGCGGCGCGGCGAGGAGCGTGAACTTCTTGTCGGTCCCGATCCGGAAGATCGCGGCCGGATTGCCGAGCGCCGCGACGACTCCGTTCGCTCCGGACGGACGGAGCGCGTAGACGAACTCGCAGGGCGGCGAATAGAGGCCGCGCGCGCTTCCGTCGGGCTGCACGAGGAAGATGCCGCACTTCGCGCCCCCGACGGGCGTCACTTCGATCGCGTAGGGGGACGGATCGCGTCCGCCTTCGCCCCTGCCGGTCTGCGCGCGGTTCGTCCCCACCGCGATCGATCCGTCGGCGAGCACCGCGATGGCCCGCAATTCGTCGGCGTCCGCGTCGTAGAGGACGCGCGTGCCGCCGTCCCGCTCCACGCGCACCAGGAGCCCCTTCCCCGCCGTTCCCGCGAGGATCGTCCCGTCCGCGGCCTGCGCGAGCGCCATGACGTTCGTGTCCTTCGTTTCCGCGTAGAGCGTCCCGCGGCCGGCCGCGGAGACGCGGAAGATCTTCCCGCCGTTCCCGGTGCCCGCGTAGAGCGCGCCTTCCTTGCCCCAGAGGAGGCACCAGACCGACGCCTCCCCGGTGTCGTAGTAACGCGTCGTGTCCCCCTTCGCGCCGACCCGGTAGACGACGCCGCCCGGCGAGGACCCGGCGTAGACGTTGTCGGCGGGATCGACGACGAGCGACGTGATCTCGGAGGCGTCCGTGTCCCAGACGAGCGCCAGCTTCCCGCCGGGCGTCCAGCGGTAGATGCGCCCGTCGTCGCCCGTGCCGAGATAGACGCGCCCCTTCGAGTCGCGCGCCACCGACCAGGCGTAGGAGGCTCCCTCGATGCCGGTCGCCAGCGAATCCCACGACGAGCCGAGCGAGAGGGTGCCGTCGCTGTCGATCGAGACGCCGATCGCCTCCTCGCCGGCGAAGAACTCGTTCACGTCGTCCACGTTCCACGTGGACGTCTTCACGGCGCCCGCGGTCGTCGCCGCGGCCAGGGCCGCCGCGACGGCCAGCGCCGCCGCTCCTCTCCCGATGCGTCGCAGGATCGTGCTCCTTTCTTCGGACGGCCTCATCGCCGATGATCGGCGGAGACCGAGATCGTCACCGTCTCGCAACCGTGAACCACGCGCCGCAGGTCGTACCCGCGCTCCGCGAGCGTGGCGCCCTTGATCGAGGATCCGCCCGGCTTCTTCTCGTCCACGCCCAGCACCGAGAGGACGGAGCGCGGCGCCTGGGGCAACTCCTCCCCGTTCACGACCGTGCCCGGCGCTTCCGCGTAGAGCTGGACGTAGAGATGGTCGGAGCGGCGCTCGTCGCGGTAGAGCGCGAGGAGTTCGTCGAGCGACCGCGGCTGATAGAGCTGCGGCGCCCGCGCCTGCTCCCACCGGTTCGTCTCGCTCCCGTCGCAGACCCGGAGCGTCAGGTCGCCCTCGGGCGCGGACGTCGGAATCCGGATTGCCAGGCGCCGCGTCTCCGTTCCATGTCCCGGGCGAAGGAACGTCGCCTCGACGCGGACGGAATCGCCCGGCGCCGCCTCCAGGGTGGAGGGTCGGATCCCGGTGAGGGTCATCGCGTCGAGTCCCTCCTCCACGTCCACCGTCACGACCGCCGAATCGAGCCGCGACGGCCGGAAGGCCTCGCCGAGGAGGAGGTTCAGCGACTGCGCGATCTCCTCGCCGACGCCCGAGACCGGCGCGCTCGAGAGGAGCGCGTCGGAACGCGATCCGACCTTCGTGCCGCCGTTCCAGTACGTCGTGAACGAGTAGCGGACGGTGCAGAGCCCGACGTCGTTCAGCGCGCCGGAGATGGAGCTGATCGCCACGCCGGCGACGAGGCCGGGCGTGAGGAGCCGGCTCCGGACGACCTCGAACCGGTAGAGCCGCTCGCGGCCTCCGCTCCCGCGGAGGGCGACCCGGAGCGGGATCATGGCCGGCGAGCCGCCGATCTCCCCCGCGATGCCGGGGACGCGGTCCGCGACGAGCGTCCCGCACGGCTGCGTGGCCGAGCCGACCTTGTTGGAGATCTGGGCGCTGACCATGACCGTGGTGATCTCGGCGCCGGTCATCGGGAAGTCGACCCAGCCCATCGACGTGAAGGGATGGCCGAAGGCGAGGACGCGTCCCTTGTCGCGATAGGTCACCGTGCCGATGCCGGCGGCGTTCCAGTCGCCGCGGACGAGCTGCACGCCGACCGCGGAGCCGCCGACCAGCGAGTCGCAGGAGACGGCGCCCGTCGGCGCGCCCCCCGGCACCGCGACCATGCCGCGCTCCCGGAACCAGGGCTCCAGGTAGCGGAGCGCTTCGTCGGTGAAGCCCGAGAGGGAGACCGGTGTCGCGATCGGGCGGATTCCCTGATCGGCCAGCGCGGGCGGAAGGACGCCGGCGCGAGCCAAGCGTTCCTCGCCCGGGCTTCCGGCGGCGCCCTCCGCGCCCGAGTCGCCGAGCGAACCGATCTCGAGATCGTC
>DATIQI010000319.1:0-1558 GCA_035470985.1 Acidobacteriota bacterium | reverse complement strand
GTGCTCTCCACACAGGAGATCGTGACGCTGATCACGGCGCTCGGCACGGGTTTCGGCCTGCAGCAGCTTGGCCCCGTGGACTAGCGCCTGGGCCAGCTTGCCGAGCGCGATCTGCCCGCCCGGAATCACGACGGCGCAGCGGAGCCCCGCGCGGGCGGCGTACGCGGCCGCCGACGCGGACGTGTTTCCAGTCGAGGCGCAGATCACGGCGCGCGCGCCCGCGGCGGCGGCGCGCGACACGGCGACCGTCATCCCCCGGTCCTTGAACGAGCCGGTCGGGTTCTGCCCTTCGACCTTCAAATAGAGCTCCAGGCCGCCGCCGATCTTCGCGGCGAGGCGCGGCGCCGGAACGAGCGGCGTGTTCCCCTCGAGGAGCGTCACCACCGCCTCGTCGGGGATGGGCGGCAGGATCTCGCGGAACTCGCGGCAGACGCCGCGCCACGGCGTCCGGATCATCGGTCGAAGATCCGGATCGCCCGCGGCGCCTTGCGGACCGAGGGGAGCGCCGCGATGGCGGCGACGGCATCGCGCACGTCCTTGTCGCGGGCCTCGTGCGTCAGGAGCGTGAGCGACGCCTCGCCGCGCACGCCCGGCTCCTGGAACATCTGCGCGACGCTGACGCGCGCGTTCCCGAGCCTCTGGGTGATCTGGGCGAGGACGCCCGCCTGGTCGTCCACGGTGAGGCGGACGTAGACCTTGGTCCGGGCCTCGTCGAGCGGAAGACGCCGCTCCGGGTCCGACTTCGCCGGCGGCGGGAGGGGTCCGGGCGCGCCGGCGCCCCGCGACCGAAGCCCGCGCGCCACGGCGAGGAGGTCGCCCAGAACGGCCTGGGCGGTCGGCATCGCGCCCGCGCCCTTCCCGTAGAAGAGCATGGAGCCGGCCGCGTCGCCGCGAAGATAGACGCCGTTGAACTCGTCGCGCACGGCGGCGAGGAGGTAGCGCTTCGGAATGAAGGCGGGATGGACGCGCAGGTCGAGCCCCGCCGCGACCCGCTGCCCGATGCCGAGGAGCTTCACGACGTAGCCGAAGCGGTCGGCCTGGCGAAGATCCTCCAGCTCCATGCCGACGATCCCCTCCGTCGGGATCGAGTCGTGCGGCACGTCGGTCCGGAAGACGCGCCGCGCGAGGAGGGTCAGCTTCTGCGCCGTGTCGGCGCCGGAGAGGTCGAGCGACGGATCGGCCTCGGCGAACCCGAGCGCGCGGGCCGCGTCGAGCGCTTCCGAGAAGTCGCGCCCTTCCCGCTCCATGGTGGAGAGGATGAAATTGGTGGTCCCGTTCAGGATCCCCACGAGGAGCGTGAAGCGGTCGGTGCGGAGCCCGTGGTCGAGCGACTGGAGGACCGGGATCACGCCCGCGGTCGACGCCTCGTAGCGGAGGGTCGCGCCGTTTCGGGCCGCGAGCGCTTCCAGCTCGGGGCCGTGCGCGGAGATGAGGAGCTTGTTCGCGCTGACGACGGGACGGCCCCGCTCGAGCGCGAGCCGCACCGCGGGAAGGGCCGCGTCGAGCCCGCCCATCAACTCCACCACCACGTCCACGTCGTCGGCGCCCGCGACGGCCA
>DATIQI010000318.1:0-14852 GCA_035470985.1 Acidobacteriota bacterium | reverse complement strand
GGTCCCGGAGGAGCCGCCGGTTCTCGTTGAAGACCGCGATCGACCCGCGAAGGTCGCCGTCGTCGATCTTCCGCCCCGCGATCGTCTCGATCACATGGCGGAGCCGCCCGTACTCGCCGCGGAGGTACGTCGCGGCCGCGGGCGAGGCGGCGTTCTGCGGCAGGTAGAGGATCTGGCAGGGGTAGGCGGCGTTCCGTCCCCAGACCGCCGCCAGGTTCCGCGCGGCGTCGCAGATGGGATGCGTCACGAAGAGTTCGAGCCGCACGCGGTCGCTCAGCGCCAGCTCGAGCGACGTCTTCACGATGGAGCAGAGATAGGAGCCGAAGCGGGAGTCGGCGTGGGAGGCTTCGATCGGAGCGCCGCGCACCTTGAACGGTAGGAGCCCGCCGGCGTGGGCGATCTCCTCCGGGAAGTAGACCTGGAAATGCCCGGCCACCTTCCCGCCGGCGTCGCGCCACCGGCGGACCGTCGGAAACGTGGCGTCCTCCAGGAGGTCCACGCACGCGGCGAGGATCCCGTCGAGGTCGCGGCCGCGCCACTCGGGAAACACGATCGGCGGCGTCATAGATACTGCCCTCCGTCCACCTTCACGACCTGCCCCGTCACGTGACTCGCGCGATCGGAACAGAGGAACGCGACGACGGCGGCGCAGTCGCGCGGCTCGGCCAGCCGTCCGGTGGCGGACTCGGCGATGGCCCGCTCCACGATCTCCGGCGCGAGCGACGCGGTCATCGGGGTCCGGACCATGCCCGGCGCCACCACGTTCGCCGTGATCCCGTGCGAGCCGAGCTCGCGGGCCAGCGTCTTCGTCAGCGCGATCAGGCCCCCCTTGGAGGCCGCGTAGTTCGCCTGCCCGAATTTGCCGCGGAGCCCGTTGATGGAGCCGAGGTTCACGATCCGCCCCGCGCGGCGCTCCCGCATGACCGCCGCGGCCGCCCGATTCCAGAGGAAGCAGCCCGTGAGGTTCACGCCGATCACCCGCTCCCATTGCTCCGGCGTCATCTTCCAGGAGACGGCGTCGTCCGTGATGCCGGCGGCGCAGACGAGGATGTCGAGCCGGCCCCACGCCGCGACCACGTCCCCCACGCCACGCCCGGCGGACGCCGCGTCGCGCACGTCGGCTTCCACGTAGCGGGCGCGCCGGCCCGCCGCTTCGACCGCCCGAAGCGCCTCGGCCGCCTCCGCCGCGGGCTTCCGGTCCACCACCGCCACGTCGCACCCCTCGGCCGCCAGCGCGGCCGCCACGGCCGCGCCGATTCCCGACGCGCCTCCGGTGACGATCGCCGTCCGGCCGTTCAGCCCGAGGTCCATCGGCCGCGCGCCGGGCGCTCAGCGCCCCGCGGCCTCCGTCTGGTACTGCGGCGACACCGCGCGCAGGAGCTCGTCGTCCCACGGGTGTCCCTCGGCCAGCATCCGGCGGAGCTTGATGAAGTCCACCTCGCGACGCTCCTTGGGTCCCTCGTTGAAGGCGCGGAATCCGGCGCGCGCCTCGGTCATCATGTTCAGCGCGAGCCACTCGCGATTCGTGACGCTGTTCTGGTCCCAGTGGCGCTGCTTGTGCTTCCGAATCCCGTTCACGGTCTTCGACACGCAGTCGGGCATCAGCATGAGGATCTTCGTGCAGAGCGCCTCCACGGCGGCGTCGAGCCGCGAGAGGTCCGTCGTCGCGCGCGCCAGGATCTCCTTCGCCGCCGCGGCCTCCGCGCCCGTCTTGAAGTCGCCGTAGACGATCCGGCCGAACTCGTCGAGGAAGCGGTCGGTCACGACCATGGGGTTCGGGATCCACGCCCCGTCCCGCTTCAAGACCGGCTCGATCTGGTTGATCAGGCCGAGTTGAAGCGCCTTGTGCGCGCTCCACATCTCGCAGAGGACGGCGCTGTCCATCGCGTGGGCGAAGCCGACGTAGCCGGGCAGGAAATCGGTCGAGCCTCCGTCCGGGGCCGAACCGTGCTTCGGGCCCGCCTGGCCGAACCGGGCGGTGTCGGCGGCGACGCTGAAGTCGCAGGCCATCCCGATCTCCTGGCCGCCGGCGACGCGCAGGCCGTTCACGCGGTTTACCACCGGCTTGTCGCAGCGGAGGATCGCGTCGATCATGTCGTTGAAGACCCGCATGTACTGCTTGTACTCCTGCGGATTCCCCGCGTAGTACTCGGCGTACTCCTTCGTGTTGCCGCCGGTGCAGAAGGCCTTGTCGCCCGTGGCGGTGAAGACGCAGCAGACGACGCGCCGGTCCATGCTCGCCTGGCGGAACGCGATCCCGACCTCGCGCGCCATGTCCGTGGTGTAGCTGTTCAGTTGCGCGGGGTTGTCGAGCACGATCCAGGCGTTGAAGAGCCCTTCCACCGGCCGTCCCTTCGGATCGAGGGGCGGACGGAGCTCGTAGCGGATGTGCTCGAACCGGTAGTCCGGCAGGAGCGCGTGGTTCTTCAGCGTCATGGTCGTTCCTCCGTGCGAACGCGGACGAGTCGTTCCCGAGCCCTAGGCGAGGGGCTCCAGGATGGCCCGCCTGTGGATCTCGTGGTCGGCCACCCGGCGCAGGACCTCGGGGCCCCGCGACAGAGGGTGGCGCTCGATGAACGGTTTCAGCGTGACGCGGCCTTCGGTGACGAGGCGGAGCGCCTCGGGATAGAGCTCGGGCCGGCAGCCCCACGTCCCCTGGACCGTGGCGTCGAACGCCATCAGATTGCTGAGGCGCACCTCGATCTTCGCGAGCGTGAAGCCGACGACCAACAGGACGCCCGCGTACCCGAGGAGTCCGAACGCGGTCTCCTGCCCCGCCGCGTGGCCGGAGCACTCGTAGATCTTCCAGCCGTTCTCGGGGCAGCCCCACGACTTCGCGGCGCCGGCGATCTCCTTCTTCAGCGTCTTGAAGTCGAGGGCCTTCGCGTTGAGCGTGAGCGAGGCGCCGTGCGGGGCGACGGCGGCGAGCCGCGCGTCGTCCACGTCGAGCGCCACCACGCGGGCGCCGAGCGCGGCGGCGACCTGGACGGCGTACCCCCCGACGCCGCCGGCGCCGACCACGATCGCGAGATCCCCCGGGCGGAGTCCGCTTCGGACCGCGGCCTGGTAGGGCGTCGTCACGGCGTCGGCGATGACCGAGAGCTCGGCCAGGTCGTAGCCGTCGCGCCGATCCACGGGGCAGAGCCCGCGCGCCGGGACGGCGATCGAGTCGGCGAAGCCGCCGTCCATGTCGTTCCCCGGCATCTTCTGGCGCCGGCAGGCGTTCCCCCGCCCCGCGCGGCAAAGGTCGCACGCCCCGCACGGGATCACGGAGGGGACGATCACCTCCCGGCCGATCCACGCGCGATGCGCCGGGCCGGCCTCGGTCACGACGCCGCTGATCTCGTGCCCCAGCGTGATCGGCATCCCGTGGCGCGTCGGCACTCCGTCGCGCCAGAAGCCGATGTCGGTGTGGCAGACGCCGCACCCCGCGACGCGGACGACCACTTCGTCCTCGGCCGGCGCCGGCGGCGGGACGTCCAGGAGCTCGAGCGGCGCGTTCGCCGCCGTGAGTCGAAGCGCCTTCATCGTGGCTCCAGTCCTCCGATCAATTGATCCGCGAAGCGCGTGCCCAATTCCTCGGCCCGCATCGCCCCGCCCGGCCGGTACCAACGCGCGATCCAGTTGATCGCGCCGAGAATCGCGAAGACCGCGACCTTCGCGTCCACGCTCCGGAAGGTCCCCGCGCGGATGCCGCGCTGGACCATCCGCCGGACGTCCCGCTCGTAGCGGTCACGGGCGGCGATGATCTCGGCGCGGCGGCCGGGCGAGAGGGATTTCACCTCGAAGGCGAGCGGCGAACCCTCGAGGGTGTCGGTCATGACGCGAACGTGCTCGCGAATGACGTGACGGAGCCGTTCCTGGGGCGTCGGAAGCGCCCGCGCCTCGGCGAGGATCCGGTCGAGCTCCGCGAGCGATTCGCGGTGGCACTCGTAGAGGATCGACTCCTTGTCGGGGAAGTAGTGGTAGAGGGCCGTGTTCCGCACCCCGATCCGGCGCGCGATGTCGTCGAGCGTCGTGGCGTGGTAGCCGCGCTCGCGAAAGGCGCGGAGCGCCGCGCGGAGGATCTCCTCCCGCCGGCGTTCGCGTTTCGCGCGGACGCGGGGAGACCGGACGGCGGCGGCGGCGGTTGGAGCCATGGCCTCTTCCCCGGGGTTGAACCGGACGTCGAACTTTGAATCCCCATTCAAACAGGTTCGCCGGGCGGCGCCCCCCGGTCCGATGGGACCCGCGGCGCGGCGCCGACGGGCGACCTTGGTAGCCCGCGATTCGGTTCGAGCGGTCGGGCCGTCACCCTGGAGCGGGCGTCGGCTCCCGGATCCGAACGCCGAAGTGGGAGCCCGTGCCGAGCACGACCGTCGCGCGGGCACGCGCCGCTCGGCTACACTGCGCGGCGACCATGACGACCCCCCCTTCCGGAGCGCCGCGCGGCGATCTCGCCGCCGCGGCGGCGCTCCTGATCTCGGACGGCTTCGATCTCTACCTCGATCGATTCCGCGTCCTGACCCGCGAGGCGCGGCCCCACTTCGAGCGGCGCGCGTGGGACGCCGTGCAGCGCGACGCCAAGCGGCGGCTCGACCTCTACGGCGGGTGCGTGGTCCAGACCGTGGAGGCGGTCCGCGCGCTCCTCGACGAACGCGCCTCCGAGCGCGACACCTGGAAGTCCATTCGGGACGCCTACGGATTCCAGCCGGTCGCCCCCTCCGAACGGGAGCTGGCGGAGACCTTCTTCAACTCGATCGTACGGCGGATCTTCCACACCGTGGGCGTCGACCCGATGGTCGAGTTCGTTCGCGCGGAGGTCTCGCCTCCCCGCTACCGGGAGCCCTGGAGCTTCTGCGACCGGCACCCGTTCGAGACGACGACCGCCGCGTTGCTGGAGCGCGCGCTCCGGACCGTTCCCTTCGGGGTCCGCTGGGACGACGTGGAAGGAGACGCGGCCCGCGTGGCGGCGGCGCTGGAGCGGCATCTCGACGGCGACGCGATCGAGGCGATCGAGATGATCCGGGAGCCCTTCTTCCGGGGAAGGGGCGCCTATCTGGTGGGCCAGGTGCACGCCGCGCGCGGCCGCCATCCGCTCCTTCTCGCCCTCCGCAACCCCGGCGGCCGCCTCTTCGTGGACGCCGCGCTCTTCACGGAGGACGAGTTCAGCGTCGTCTTCAGCTTCGCGCACACGTACTTCTTCGTGGAGCTCGACCGGCCGAAGGAGATGATCGACTTCCTCGCGTCGCTCCTCCCCCGGAAGCCGATCTCGGATCTCTGGACGGCCGTCGGGTTCCACCGTCACGGAAAGACGGAGCTCTACCGCTCCCTGCTCCACCACCTCGAGACCACCGACGATCGCTTCGTCGTGGGGCCCGGGCAGCGCGGCCTGGTGATGATCGTCTTCGCGCTCCCCGGGTTCGACGTCGTCTTCAAGGTGATCCGCGACCGCTTCCCGCCACCCAAGACGGTCACGCACGCCGAGGTTCGGGAGAAATACCGCCTCGTCTTCCGCCACGACCGCGCCGGCCGGCTGGTGGACGCGCAGGAATTCGAGCACCTCGAGTTCCCGGCGGAGCGCTTCGAGCCCGCGCTCCTCGGAGAGCTGACGCGCGAAGCGTCCGAGCTGGTCTCGGTGCGGGACGGCCGGGTGATCCTCCGCCACCTCTACACCGAACGGCGGCTCGTCCCCCTCGACGTCTACCTCCAGGACGCCCCCGCCGAGGCGGCCCGCCACGCCGTCCTCGACTACGGGCAGGTCCTCCGCGACCTCGCCGCCACCAACATCTTCCCCGGCGACATGCTCTTGAAGAACTTCGGCGTCTCCCGGCACGGGCGGGTCATCTTCTACGACTACGACGAGCTCTGCCTCCTGACCGAATGCAACTTCCGCGACCTCCCCGCTGCGACCTCGGTCGAAGAGGAAGTCGCGTCGGAACCGTGGTACTTTGTGGGGGAAGACGACATCTTCCCCGAGGAGTTCCGGTCGTTCCTGGGACTCCGGGAAGACCTGCTCCGCCACTTCCTCTCCGCGCACGAAGAGCTGCTCCGGCCGGAGTTCTGGCGGCGGACGCAGGAGCTCCATCGCCGGGGCGTCGTTCCCGACATCTACCCCTATCCGGCGACGCGGCGACTGGGGACCGCGGAGCGCCGGCCCGACACACCATGAAGCCGCGCCGGGCGCGGCGGAAGGAGCGAAGGACATGAGCGTCGCCCAGGGCGAGGCCATCACCCTGAAAGACGGCACGATGCACGTGCCGAACCACCCCGTCATCCCCTTCATCGAGGGAGACGGAACCGGGCCCGACATCTGGCGCGCGTCCGTGCGCGTGCTCGATGCCGCGGTCGCGAAGGCGTACGGCGGGAAGCGGAAGATCCTCTGGCACGAGGTGCTCGCCGGACAGAAGGCGTTCGACCGCACGGGGAGCTGGCTCCCCGACGAGACGCTCGACTCCTTCCGGACCTATCTCGTCGGGATCAAAGGACCCCTCACGACGCCGATCGGCGGCGGCATCCGCTCGCTGAACGTGGCGCTCCGCCAGATCCTCGATCTCTACGTCTGTCTCCGTCCCGTCCGCTGGTTCCAGGGCGTTCCCTCGCCCGTGCGCGCGCCGGAGAAGGTGGACATGGTGATCTTCCGGGAGAACACGGAGGACATCTACGCCGGGATCGAATTCGCCGAGGGCTCCGACGAAGTGAAGAAGGTCCTCGAATTTCTGAAGGGCAATTTCCCGTCGGCGTACAAGAAGATCCGCTTTCCCGAGTCGACGGCCATGGGCTTCAAGCCGGTGTCGCGGGAGGGGAGCGAGCGCCTGGCGCGCGCGGCGGTCGATTACGCCGTTCGCCACCGCCGGAAGAGCGTCACGTTCGTCCACAAGGGAAACATCATGAAGTTCACCGAAGGCGCGTTCCGGAATTGGGGCTACGCCCTCGCGGAGCGCGAGTTCGGCGACAAGGTCTACACCTGGGAGCAGTGGGAGCGGACGCGCGCGGCGAAGGGCGAGGAGGCGGCGAACGCCGAGCAGAAGGCGGCGGTCGCGGCGGGACGGATCCTCGTGAAGGACGCCATCGCCGACATCACGCTCCAGCAGATCCTGACGCGGCCCGACGAGTTCGACGTCATCGCGACGCTGAACCTGAACGGCGACTACCTTTCGGACGCGCTCGCGGCGCAGGTCGGCGGGATCGGCATCGCGCCGGGCGGCAACATCAACTACATGACGGGCCACGCCGTCTTCGAGGCGACGCACGGCACGGCGCCCAAGTACGCGAACCTCGACAAGGTGAATCCCGGCTCGGTGGTCCTCTCCGGCGAGATGATGCTCCGCTACATGGGATGGAACGAAGCGGCGGATCTCGTCATCAAGGGGATGGACGGCGCCATCGCGAGCAAGCGGGTGACGTACGACTTCGCGCGCCTGATGCCGGGAGCGACCGAAGTGAAGTGCAGCGAATTCGGCGACAATATCGCCGCGCACATGTAGCACCACGGCGGCGCGGGAACGCCGCGGGGCCCCGGCTCCGCGGCGTCAGCGCCCCGGCTCGGAAGAACGCCGCCCGTGGAACGCCACGGCGGCGAGGGGCGGCACCACCGCTTGGATCGCGTGGCGCCGCCCGTGCCGTTCCTCGGCCTCGGCCGCCAGCCCTCCCAGGTTTCCCTGTCCGCTTCCGCCGTAGATCCCCGCGTCGCTGTTCAGGATCTCCACCCACGTTCCCGCCCACGGGACGCCGACGCGATAGCCGGGGCGCGGCACCGGCGTGAAGTTGAAGATCCAGAGAATCGCCTGGTCGGGATCGGTTCCCTTCCGGAGGAGGCTCACGATGCTCTGGTCCCGGTCGGAGCAGTCCACCCACTCGAAGCCTTCTCCCTCGCAGTCGAGCTCATGGAGCGCCGGGTAGTCCTTGTAGATCCGGTTCAGGTCTCCCACCATCCGGTGAACCCCATGATGCGGCGGCGATTCGAGGAGATGCCAGTCGAGGCTCCCGTCGTGGTTCCACTCCCGCCGCTGCCCCAGCTCCCCGCCCATGAAGAGGAGCTTCTTCCCCGGCTGCGCGTACATCCAGGCGTGGAGAAGTCGGAGATTGGCGAAGCGCTGCCAGTCGTCCCCGGGCATCCGCTCGAGCAGCGAACGCTTGCCGTAGACGACCTCGTCGTGCGAGAGCGGAAGGACGAAGTTCTCGTGCGACGCGTAGAGGAGGCGAAAGGTCAGCGCGTCGTGGTGGAAGCGCCGGTGGACCGGGTCCTTCGCCATGTACTCCAGCGTGTCGTTCATCCAGCCCATGTCCCACTTGAAGCCGAACCCCAGCCCGCCGGCGCTCGTCGGCCGCGACACCATGGGCCACGACGTCGATTCCTCCGCCGCGGTCAGGGCGCCCGGGTACTCCGCGTAGATCCGCTCGTTCATCTCGCGCAGGAACGAGATGGATTCCAGATTTTCGCGCCCGCCGTGCGGATTCGGGAGCCATGTCCCCGCGGGGCGCGAGTAGTCCAGGTAGAGCATGGAGGCGACCGCGTCCACGCGGAGCCCGTCCGCGTGGTAGCGGTCGAGCCAGAAGAGCGCGCTGCTCAGGAGGAACGCGCGCACCTCGTGGCGCCCGTAGTTGTAGATGGCGGTGTCCCAGTCGGGGTGGTGTCCGCGGCGCGGGTCCGCGTGCTCGTAGAGGTGCGTGCCGTCGAAGAGCGCCAGTCCGTGCTCGTCCTTCGGGAAGTGGGCCGGCACCCAGTCGAGCAGGACGCCGACGCCCGCCCGGTGGAGCGTGTCGACGAAGTACATGAAGTCGTGGGGCGACCCGAAGCGGCTGGTCGGCGCGAAGTAGCCGGTGCTCTGGTAGCCCCAGCTCCCGTCGAACGGATGCTCCATGACCGGCATCAGCTCCACGTGCGTGTAGCCGAGGCTCGAGACGTACGCGGCGAGGCGCGGGGCGAGCTCGCGGTAGCCGAGCCACCGATTCCCCTCCTCGGGGACGCGCATCCACGACCCGAGGTGAACCTCGTAGATCGAGATCGGGGCGCGCGTGTGGTGCCGGCGGCCCCGGTCCGCCATCCAGTCGCCGTCGCCCCACGCGTACCCCGAGAGGTCGCAGACGCGCGACGCGGTGCGCGGGCGGACCTCCGCGGCGAACGCGAACGGGTCGGCCTTCTCGACGCGGCGGCCCCCGCGGTGCGATTCGATGGAGAACTTGTAGAGCGCCCCCGCCCTCGCCTCGGAAACGACCCCGTCCCAGATGCCGCTCGTGCCGCGCGGATGGAGCGGATGGCGGCCCGCGTCCCAGCCGTTGAAGTCGCCGACGACGGAGACTCGACGGGCGTTCGGGGCCCAGACCGCGAAGTAGGTTCCCTCCGCGCCGCCCGGACCAATGGGATGGGCGCCGAGCTTCTCGTAGAGGCGGAGGTGCCGGCCGCCGCCGAAGAGGTGGAGATCGAACTCGGTGAGGAGGGCGTCCGCCACCGACGCGGCGGGACGCTCCTCCCGCCCGGGGGCGTGGGGATCGGGACTCATGGGCCGATTCCGCGGAAGAGCGCCACCGACCTGGCTTCGAGCGGATAGACGGCTCCCGACTCCACGCTCGCGACGGGAGCTCCCGCGGCCTCGGATCCCGACGCGGCATCGGGCTCCTCGTCGCGGCTCGTGTCGAGGAGCACGTCCCACGTCGCGACACGATTGGCGGGCATCCGGAAGGGCGTCGTCTGGTCGCCGCCGTTCAGCATCACGAACAGCACTTCGTGCCTCCCTCCCTCCGTCCCGTCCGATTCCCGGCGCCGCGCGAGTCGGACGCCGAGCGCCCGGAGATTCGGGTCGCGCCATTCCGCCGCCGACATCTCCGCGCCCGAGGGCGCGAACCACGTGAGATCCCGAAGCGGGCCGTGGTCGGCTTCGGCCGCCTCCGCGTCTCCGGGCGCGTGCACCAGATCACCGTGCAGGAATCGCTCGCTCCGGAGGATCGGATGCTCCGCCCGAATCCGGGCCGCGCGGCGGACGAATTCGAGGAGCCGGCCGGCCGCTCCCGACCGATCCCACGGGGTCCAGGTCAGGGGCCCGTCCTGGCAGTAGGCGTTGTTGTTCCCCGCCTGCGTCTGGCCCATCTCGTCGCCGCCTCGAATCATCGGCACTCCCTGCGAGACGAGGAGGGTGGCCACGAGGCTCCGCATCCGGCGCTCCCGCATCGCGAGGATCGCCGGATCCGCGGCGGGACCCTCCACGCTGCCGTTCCAGCTCAGGTTCCGCTCCTCCCCGTCGGCGTTCTTCTCGAGGTTCGCCTCGTTGTGCTTCGCGTCGTACGTGACGAGATCGCGCAGGGTGAACCCGTCGTGCGACGTGACGTAGTTGATCCCGGCCCGCGGCCCGCGTCCGTCCGTTCCATCGTAGAGGTCGGCGCTCCCGGCGAGCCGCGTCGCCAGCTCCGGAACCGCGCCCGCCTCCCCCTTCCAGAATCGCCGCACGGCGTCGCGGTAGCGGCCGTTCCACTCCGACCAGCCCGGCGGAAACCCGCCCACCTGATAGCCGCCCGGCCCCGCGTCCCACGGCTCCGCGATCAGCTTCACCCGGCTCACGACCGGATCGCGGCGAACGTCCTCGAAGAACGCGGCGGCGGGGTTCACGTCGTGCGGATCGCGCCCCAAGGCCGCCGCGATGTCGAAGCGGAACCCGTCCACGCGCATCTCGGTCACCCAGTACCGGAGGCTGTCGAGGATCAGGCGCCGCGTGAAGGGGTGGCGGCTGTCGAGCGTGTTTCCGGTGCCCGTGACGTCGGCGTAGCGACGCCGGTCCGCCGCGTCGAGGCGGTAGTACGCCGCGTTCTCGATGCCGCGCCACGAGAGGGTCGGACCGCGCGCGTTCCCCTCGCACGTGTGATTGTAGACCACGTCCAGGATCACCTCGATGCCGGCGGCGTGGAGCCCGCGGACCATCGCTCGGAACTCGCGAAGCGCGCCGGCCGCGCCGGCGCCCGGCGTGGCGTACTGGAGGTCCGGCGCGAAGTAGGAGAGGGTGCTGTAGCCCCAATAGTTCGGCAGGCCCCGCTCGGCCAGGTGGCGCTCCCGGAAGTGCTGGTGCACCGGCAGGAGTTCGACGGCCGTCACGCCGAGCGACTTCAGATGGCGGACCGCCGGCTCGGACGCGACACCCCGGTACGTTCCGCGCAGCTCCGGCTCGAGATCCGGATGGAGCCGGGTGAATCCCCGGACGTGCGTCTCGTAGATCAGGGTCTCGCTCCAACTGCGGGCGGGCGGGCGATCGTCGCCCCAGTCGCAGGACGGGTCGACGACGATCCCGAGCGGCGCCCACGCCGCGTCGTCGCGATCGTCGGGCTCGGGCTCCTGGGCGCCGTCGCGGCGACGCTCCCCGAGGAGCGCGTCGTTCCAGCGCGGCTCGCGACCGATCCCCTTCGCGTACGGATCGAGGAGCACCTTCGCGGCGTTGAAGCGATGGCCGGCGCGGGGATCGTAGGGGCCGTGGACGCGATACCCGTAGAGGAGCCCGGGCCGGGCGCCCGGGAGGTACCCGTGACGGACCGCGCCGGTCCTGCCGGGCAGCTCGAGCCTCGCCGACTCGGCGGCGGCGTCGGGCGAATCGAAGAGGCAGAGCTCCACGCGGTCCGCCGTCTCGGAGAAGAGCGCGAAGTTCACGCCGCCGCCGTCCCACGTGGCGCCGAGCGGTTCGGGCTTCCCGACGTCGAGGGTCGCAGCGTGCGTGATCATCCGCGGAGTATCGCATCGGGCGGCCGGTTCACTCCACCAGGGACCTCGCGGGGCGCCGCGACGGCCGTGGCAGGGCGCGGCGTCAGCGATCGGACTCGCGCCGCGGGCGCTCCCGTCCCGCGACCGCGACGGCGACGCCTCCGAGGATGAGGAGTCCGGACAGGACCAAGCGCGCCGTCACCGGCTCGCCCAGGAGGACCACGCCGCCCGCGGCGGCGATGGCCGGAACGGCCAGCTGCACGATGGCCGCGCGGATCCAGGTGAGGCCGCGGAGCGCGTGGTACCAGAGCACGTACCCGAGCCCCGAGGTGACCGCTCCCGAGACGACGGCGAGCACGACGCCGCGGGTCGTGAGCCGCGCGGACGCGGCGAACACGAGGCTCAGGGCGAGCGCCATGGGGACCGCGGCGGCGAAATTGCGGGCGGTGCCCCCGAGCGGATCGGCGATCCCACGCCCGCGGAGCGAGTAGAACCCCCACGCGATCCCCGCCCCGATCATCAGCGCGGCGCCCCCCGGCGACGGCGCCCGCACTCCGGGCGCCACCAGCCAGAGGAGCCCGGCGAGCGCCGCTCCGAATCCGATCCCCTCCGCGATCCGGAAGCGCTCCCCGGACCGGTGGGCCAGGACGATCATCGTCGCTTGCACGGTGCCGAAGAGGAGGAGCGCGCCGGTCCCCGTCTCCAGCGTCCCGTACGCGAACGAGAATCCCGCCGCGTAGAGAAAGAGGCACGCCCCGGAGATCCAGGGCGCGGGGGCGGAGGCGGGTGCGGGCGCGCGGCGCGCGGCCGCCAGGAGGCCGAGGAGCGCCGCCCCCGATCCGATCCGGAGGAGGGTGAAGCTCGCGGCGTCCACGCTCCCCGGGCCGAGCGCGGCCCGGCAGAGGAGCGAGTTCGCGGCGAACGCGAGCATGGTGAACGCGGTCACGAGGAGCGTGACGGCGCGCCCGGGAACGGGTGCCACTCGATTTCCCCCGAAGGGTGGGACGGCGGGCCGCGGGAGTCTAGCGAACGTGCGTGACCGATGTCACCATACGAGCGCTCGCGTCGCGCCGAGAGTTGGGGCATCATCACGAGCATGCTTCCCGCGCATCCGCTCCCGCCGCGGCCCGCATTTCGGCGCACGCGCCGTCTCCGGCTCTTCGTCCGGCTCGCCGCCGCGGCCGCCGCCCTCGCCCTTCTCGTCGCGATCAATTCCTGCGGCTCGGGATCCGAGACCCTCGGCGTGGTCGATCCGCTGGCCGCGCCGCTCGAGCCGACGTACGAGCAGGTGCGCGAGATCCTCGACCGGCGCTGCGTCGGATGCCACGGAGGCTCGGGCGAGGTGGTGACCGTGCCGGGCGAGGAGGAGCGCGACGATCCCCACTACGGCGACTGCGCCGGGATCGTCTCGGGCATCCCCGGAATCCTCGATACCTCGGTCGACGGCGGCTCCATGCCGCCGGGAGCGCTCCCGCGCATGACGGAGCGGGAGAAGATGATCATTCGGAGATGGGCGGCGAACGGCGCGTGCGCCCCCTGCAATCCATGCCCGTGATCCCGCCCATGGCCCGCGCCGCCGCGGCCCCGCTCCTCCGCGCGGCGACGATCGCCGCGACGCTGGCCCTGGCCGCGGGGACGGCGACGCTCGCGCCTCCCGCCGCACGCGCGACGCCGCTCTACAGCGCGCGAGCGGGACGCACGTGCGACAACTGCCACCTCCGCCCCAATCTCTGGAAGAACCCGGCCGTCCTCGACCGGAAGTGCACGCTCTCCTGCCGCTCCTGCCACGTCGATCCGGCGGGCGGCGGCATGCGAAACGCCTCGGGCCGCTTCTACGGGCGCGCCACGCTCCCGATGATCGCGTCGAGCCCGCGGCCGACGCAGGACTGGGACTCCTGGATCGCCGGTTTCCTCTATCGCCGCGACAAGGTGACGACCTTCACCGACAGTCTCCCGGAGGGTCCGCCCGACCACGCGGCGGCCCGCGACCCGCGCTACGCGTCGCACGAACGGCTCTCCTACGGCCGGCCCGCGGGGTCTCCCTCGCGGTGGGCCTACTTCCCCGGCCGTTTCGGCGACGTGAACGCCGACCCGATCTTCCGCGTGAGCTGGGACGCGCGCTTCGCGCTCCTCGTGTCGCAGGGGACGCTCGTCTTCCCGATGCAGGCGGACGTATCGGCCTCGCTCCATCCGCTGGAGCACCTGACGCTCCTCGGGAACGTCGGCGCCCGGGGCCGCACGGGCGGACTCTCCGAGACCATCGACGACCCGAGGACGCCGTATCTCCGCGAGGGCTTCCTGCTCCTCCACGAGTTCCCCGCGGGCGCCTACGTGAAGTCGGGCCGGTTCGTGCCCCAGTTCGGACTCCGTCTCGACGATCACACGGCGCAGACGCGGCGGACCTTCGAGCAGGACGGCTCGGTGCCCGAGGCGCGCGCGTCGGGCGTGGAGATCGGCGTGAACCCCAACTACCCGTTCCTGTCGGCGTCGTGGTTCCGGAGCGTCTCCCGGACGCGCGCGCCCGACGCGTTCGATCTCTTCGACATGGACCGCGGCCATGGGTTCGCGCTGAACGCGGGCTACCGCGAATTGGGTTGGAGTCTGGGCGGGAGCGCGCTCCTCCATCGCCGGCCGGTCGCCGAGGGAGGCGACGCGACGGGCTACGCGCTCTTCGGGTCGTTCAACCCGTGGTACTACCGCCGGCGGCTGCCCTTCACGTATCAGTTCGAGTACGACGCGGGGCGCTTTCAGCGGGAGAGCGGGCTGGAGTCGGACCGGCGGGCGTTCTACCACGAGCTCGATTGGCGGGCGGGAAACGGCGTGAATCTCCTCGTCGCGCAGGACTGGGCCGATCCCGACACCGAAGTGAAGGACGACCACGCGTTTCGGGTGAGCGCGGGCGTTCAGGTGACGCCGATCCAGGGGCTCACGCTCGATCTGCGGGCCCGCGCGCTCTTCCCTGCGACAGGCGATCCGGGCGCCGACCTCTTCACCCAGATCCACTTCTGGCGGTAACGCTCCTCCGGCTTCCGCGCCGCGACGACCCCGTCGCCGGCCGCGCTACGCCGCCGCGCCCCCGAACGCGTCGAGAAGCCGCGCGACGTGCTTCGCGTGGACCGGGACGACCGACGAAGATGGCCTCCGGTCCGGATTGGATGAAGAGCTCGTGCGGGGTGATGCGGGTGATCACGCC